>JBDSAQ010000035.1:0-12127 GCA_039922095.1 Ginsengibacter sp.
ATGATGCTGCAACTACGACAGGCGATAAGCTTAATGTAATTATGAAAGAATGGTATTTAGCTTCATGGGGTAATGGTGTTGAGCCTTATAATTTTTATCGCAGAACTGGTAAGCCAGACAATTTACAATTGGCGTTAAATCCAAGTCCCGGATCATTCATAAGGTCATTTTTTTATCCCGCCGTATATGCTAATTTAAATAAATCAGCTACGCAAAAAGCTACCACTGGTGTTAAGGTATTCTGGGATAACAACCCTGATAATTTTATTAAATAAATAAATCTTCGAAATGAAAATGCAAATAAAAAATTACGTCCTAAGCTTTATAAGTATTCTTTTACTTATCGGCTTTTCATGTCAAAAGAAGGATAATATATACGATTTTGACAAAATGATTCTTGGATCCTACCTAACATTAGTTAAAACAAATAATACAACTATAGACTTTGCTAATCTGGCAACCAGTAAGGTAAGTATACAGGTTGGTAGTAAGGGATCTCCTGTGGAGAAAGTGAATGTTTTTGTAGTAGAAGGCGCTTCACTTGATAAAACCAAATGGAAATTAGTAAAATCTGTACCCTTCACTGAAGGCGTTATACTTGAAGTTTCCGCTACCGAAATAGCAGCTGCTGTCGGGGCAATAAAGCCGGGAAGCACTTATACTTTATATAATGAAGTTGTAACCACAGATGGTAGAAAGTTCTCTTCCATAAATACCGATGCAGATTTTGAAGGCCAGGCTGGCTACAAGATGGCTATGTCATGGACAGCCACAACTACATGCCCATATGATCAATCCGTTTTTACAGGAAGTTTTTCAGTAACAAAAGATACCTGGCAGGATTATGCAATTGGTGACCTTGTTAATGTACAGCCGGGGCCTGGGGCGAATCAAATAACGATTTTTGTATATCCATCACCAGCCTATGGTACCAATAGAAAAGGCGTTGTAATTAATGTTAATCCTACAGACAGATCAATTAATATTCCAGAGCAAATTGTCGGAGATTATGGTACTGATACTGATGTAGCAATGTTAGGTGCAGGTAGCGTAAATTCTTGTACAAAGACTATAACTATAACAGGCATTGTGTTTAAACAAGGAGGTGCAATTTATGCAGCAGGGCCTTATGCGCTTACATTGAAGCAATAATTTTTTAAAAATAACAATGATTTAAGCTGTCTGAAAAAGGCAGCTTTTTTTATGCCTATCTTCTATAAAGAAAAAGTAAGGCTATATTAATAAAACTGCCTTTTTACTTGCAGATAACACCATGCAGTAAAAGGCAATAATATTATACAGAGCCACGACAGGCCATTTTTTGTAATCAAATAAAGTGATAAGGAAAGCAGGAAAATATAAAAAGGATAAAGCAAAAACAATAGCCCTACAACAATAGAATCATAATGATCTTCTGCTTTGTTTTTTAGTAATAAAGTTATGGGATAGTACAACGGCAAGTGTACTACCCACCCGGCAATTGCAGGTACAATCATTAATATTCTTTTTCCCCAATGCTGATGCACATAAAATTTCCTCTGTATTTTTTCTTTATCAGTACTGTTAATTTCAATTACTAATTTTTTTAATTGTTCATTCAATTTAAAATTAAAATCTATAGCAGGCTTTCCGCCATTTATATCAATATCAAAGCCATTGGCTGAAATTACTTCGCCAAAATTCAGTATAACATTTTTACCAAAATTCCTGAATGAGCTATAATTTATTCCAAGCGGTATAACCTTTAAAGGGATATTTTGTTGCCATGCACTTATAGCTAATCTTGCGGTTCCTTTTTTTAATGGCCGCAAGTGCCATTCATTTATGCACCGGCCTTCACTAAAAATTAAAACAATACCATTATTTTTAAAAATCTCAATGCATTCATTAAAGGTTGTATAATTAATTTCAAGATTTTCTGCGCCTTCACTTTTTCTGTAAACGGGCAACATGTTCAATGAACGAAGCAGTTTAGTGAAAAAATTATTTGCAAATGCATCGCCCCGGGCCAATGAATAAATAGGATGGTGAAAAATAGTAGCTAAAATTATTGCATCTAAAAACGAGTTTGGATGATTAGCAGCAATTATAAGAGGCCCCTTCATCAGCAAGGCTTCAGGCTTATTTATGAAAATTTTTCTGCAATAAAAATGCAAAGCAAATTTTGCAGGTATTTTTAAAAAAGTATAAAGCAATCTTTTTGGTAATATAAGATTTTACATCCGGCAAACAGAATTTGTAAATAAATTACTGTAATAATTATGATGCATGTTGTTTTTCCCCCTTATACCCCACATAAATTTTTCTGTCGTCTTTAATATAATATCTTCCACCCCCTGACCCTATAAAAATTTCTTCACCCCTCGGGCCTGCCATATCTTCATCAATGTTGCTTTCCGGAGGTGGGGCTATTTTGGGTCGCTTTTCTTTTTCACTTCCAAGAAATAAGGCTAATACAGCAGCAATAAGAACGGATAAAATAATAACTAATTTTTTCATAACGTAGAATTTTTAAGTTAATAACAAGAAACCGGCCAATTGGATAACTTAATTTAGTTGAGGGTCAATAGGGAAATTAATCATCATTTCATACTCCCCTCCCAGGTGTTTCAGGGAATCTTTCCAAATATTATCCGGTTTGCTATGAAAAAGTAAATTCCGTGTAGCTTCTGTTATCAGCCAGCTTTTAACTTTCATTTCATCATCAATTTGTTTCTCAGCCCAACCACTGTAGCCTATAAAAAATTTTATCTTTCTAAAATCAATTTGTTTATTTTTTATAAGGGCCATGGCACTTTCAAAATTACCACCCCAATATACACCCTCAAATACTTCCTCTCCCCCTGAAATTATATTAGGGTATTGATGAAGAAAATGAATAGTATCTTTTTGTACAGGCCCTCCAAAATATAATGGTATGGCATACTCATCAAACTCAGGTAAAAGATCTCCGAGCATTTTGGGGAATAATTTATTTAACACAAAGCCAAAGCTTCCTTCCTCTTTATGCTCACAAAGAAAAATAACAGTACGCATGAAATTAGGGTCCTTTAAAAAAGGGTTAGCTATAAGTAACGTTCCTCTTGCTGGTGATATCATTATTCTAAAATTATATTTAATTGTTCAACTGCCTTAACTTGCCTCATTCATTTTATAAAATAAAAAAATAATAACTGGAAATCCTAAATTTTTATCACTCCTTTTTTTTTGGCAAATGCTGCTTTAAATTTGTCTTTCATACATGAAGAAAATATTTCCAATCATCACTGTCCTGGTTTTTCTTTCCTTACTTGGAATAATTTTTTTTCAGGTGCTTTGGATAAGACAGGCACTGGAAGCAAAAGAACAACAATTTGAAGAAAGTATAAAGCTGGTGACAGCTACAGCGGGAAACGACCTGATTGAAGAAAAAGGTAATTTATCTCCATTTGACAGGAAGGCGAGTAATGCTCTGTTTCCGCTTAGTATTTTTCCTCCAACCATCACTCATAAATTTAGCAGAGACGAAATAAGAGTTAAGATAAAAAATGCGTTTCAAAAGCAGATGCATGAAAATCTGCCTTTTGAATTTGCTATTACTACCACTTCTATGATGGGCGAAGAACTTCAATCTGAAAATTTTTTTAAACTTTACCAGGACTCTACCAACAATAAAACATTTGTATATGCATTAGAGTCACCTTCCGGGAGCGTATCTGAGGGAGTGTCTCCTGAAGAACTATTAGTTATTATAGTGCCTCATGTAAAAAGTATTATCTGGAAACAAATGTCGTGGATGGTTGCAGGAGCAGTATTATTTACCATAATAATTTTTTGTGCTTTTTTTTTAACAATCAAAGCATTGCTTAAGCAGAAAAAATTAAGTGAGATAAAATCCGATTTTATAAATAATATGACGCATGAATTTAAAACACCTTTGGCTACTATTTCATTGGCCATTGATGCGTTAAAAAATGAAAAAGTTATAAATGACAAATCCAAAATCAATTATTTTGCCGGGATTATTAAGGATGAGAATAAGCGTATGGATAAGCAGGTAGAGACCATCCTGCAGGCATCTTTGCTGGATAAGCAGCAAATACAATTGAATTTGCAGGTAAGCCATGCACATGACCTTATAAACAGTGCTTTAAATAATATCAAATTACCTGTTGAAGAAAAAAAAGGTAAACTGGAAATTCAGCTTACAGCTCAAAATGATAAGATACTTGCCGATGAAGTTCATTTTACCAATTTAATAAATAACCTGTTAGATAATGCTGTTAAATATTCGAAGAATAATCCCGTAATTAAAATTTGTACATCAAACGGGTCTAATCAATTACGAATTAAGATCGAAGATAACGGCATAGGTATGAGCAAGGAAACACTGAGCAGAATATTCGAAAAATTTTACCGGGCCCATACCGGCAATTTACATAATGTAAAAGGTTTTGGTTTAGGATTAAGTTACGTAAAGACTATTGTAAAGGCTCATCATGGTAAAATTAAGGCAGATAGTACTATGGGAAAGGGCTCCTGCTTTAGTATTGATATACCTCTTTATAAGTCCCTCTAATATATTCTCCTCTTCCGTTCTATTTCTCCCTGAATATTATCTCTAAAAATTGTGATAAGGCAAGTTGCACTGTGCGCAAAAGAATTGTAATACGGTGGATAAAAATTTTTTTAAATAAAGTCAAGTAAGTGGGAAAAAGTGTTATTTTGTGGAAGTTTCTTTTTATATCTGTATAATTCATTGTAAATGATAGGGTTTATAGGCGAATACGAAGCAACATTAGATGCCAAGGGAAGATTCCTTTTACCTTCCGGATTTAAAAAACAATTATCTGAAGGTTCAGCTGAAAATTTTGTAGCTAACAGAGGTTTTGAAAAATGCCTTAGCCTTTACCCGATGAAAAGTTGGAAGCCAATTTTTTCTGAGATCAGTGAGTTAAATGATTTTGATCCTAAAGTAAGGCAGTTCAGACGATACTTTTTAAACGGTGCTACACAGATTGAACTTGATAGTGCAAGCCGGTTATTGTTACCCAAAAATTTAATGGAGTATGCAGGGTTGGAGAGAGAGATAGTATTGGTATCAGCGGTTAATAAAATAGAGATTTGGGACAAAAATAAATATCAGCAGTTCTTTGAAACTTTTTCTCCGGAGGCATTCAGCAACCTCGCAAAGGAAGTAATGGGGGGAGAACAAAATAAAACATCCTGATTTATGCAAAAGGGCATATACCATGTGCCGGTTATGTTGCATGAAGTAATAGATGGATTGCAGGTAAAACCTGATGGAATATATGTTGACTGCACATTTGGTGGAGGCGGTCACAGCAAAGCCATTCTTTCGAAACTAAACCAGAATGGAAGGTTACTTGCATTTGACCAGGATGAAGATGCAAAACCAAATGTTCCAAAGGATGACCGGTTAACTTTTATCCCCCATAATTTCAGGTATTTACAACGTTTTTTGCGGCTACATAAAATAGCAAAAGTAAATGGAGTTTTAGCAGATCTTGGTGTATCAAGTTACCAGGTTAATGAACCAACAAGAGGCTTTTCATTCAGGTTCGATGCACCGTTGGATATGAGGATGGATCAACGTCAAAATTTAACGGCGTCTGAAATAATTACAAAATATCCAGAGGAAAAACTTCACAAAGTATTTGAGATGTATGGTGAAGTAACAAACGCTAAAACCTTAGCCAAAACAATAGTAAATGTCAGGCATAGTATGCCACTGCATACTATTAATGAATTTAAAAATGCTATTCAACCCGTAATAAAAGGGAGCCCTCATAAATATTTTGCCCAGGTTTTTCAGGCAATAAGAATTGAACTTAATGATGAATTTGGAGCTCTCAAAGAAATGTTAGCACAATTACCCGGTGTTCTGGAACCCGGTGGCAGAGTGGCTATTGTAACATTTCATTCTTTGGAGGACAGGATAGTAAAGAATTTTTTTAAAAATGGAAGCTCCGAACAAAACGAACCGGATGAAGTGTATGGAACAAAGTTGAAAAATACTTTGACAGTAATAACAAAAAAACCGATTCTTCCGGGGGTGAATGAAATAAAAGATAACCCGAGAGCAAGAAGTGCAAAACTTCGCATTGCTGAAAGAAGCTATGATTAAGAATTTTAAAATAAAAATACGTGGATTCATAAAACTGATGATCTCATCGAACCTTTTGGGAACTGACTAAATCAGGATTAGGGGGGGCTGATGCGATTACTTTATTTCAGAGTCTATCTAACATTTTCATCATCCTATATTAATTATAAGTGTCAGAAGTGCAAAATAATAACCAGAAAGCAAAAACCCCAAATCCCAAAAAAGATTGGAAGAGGTTGATCTATCAGAAATGGATTGTAAAGAATGTTCCCTTCTTTTTGTTTATAGCAATATTGACAGTGATTTATATAGCCAACGGGCATTATGCAGATAAAACAATAATAAAGATAAACACACTTGATAAGCATTTACGGGAAATGGAGTATGAATATAAAACGATAAAAAGGGATTTAATATTCAGGAGTAAAGAAAGTGAATTAGTAAAAGCCGTTGAACCTATAGGGCTAAAGGAGCTTCTTATTCCGCCTATGAAAATAAGTGACAGTACAGTAAAATAAATCAGAATAAGTGGATGTAAAAAAAGACATATTATGGCGGGTTTACTTATGCTTTATTGGAATAATTCTATTAGGGTTTATTATAATTGGAAGAACTTTTTATATACAGCTTGCACAGGGTGATTATTGGAAAAATATGAGTGACAGTCTTCATTTAAAATATGTAGACATTAACGCTGAAAGAGGTAGTATTTATAGTGAAGATGGAAACATGCTCAGCACGTCAATTCCTTTATTTGATATCTACATTGATTTTGGTGCAGATGGTTTAAGAGAAAATAATGGTAGACGTTTCTATGATAATCTTGATTCCTTAAGTATTTCTCTTGCCAGGCTTTTTAATGATGGTTCTGCTGCAAGTTATAAAAAACAACTACGGCTTGGCTATGCAAACAGGGAACGTTATTATCCTTTAAAAAAGAAAATATCTTTTGATCAGTATAAGCAATTAAGAGATTTTGCTCTTATAAATCAGGGGAGAAATAAGAGTGGGTTTATTATTGATGTCAGGGATAACAGGGTAAACCCATACGTATTGCTGGCTAACCGTACAATTGGTTTATCCCGGGGTGACACCAGTAAAAATGTTGGATTAGAGAGAGCCTACGACAGCCTGTTGAAGGGCCGCAAAGGGAAACGCTTAATGAGATATATGGCTGGTGCTTATGTACCTGTAGATGGTGCCGAAATAGATCCTGAAAATGGGAAAGATATTATTACCACTATTGATACTTACATGCAGGATGTGGCTGAGAATGCATTATTAAAAATGATGGCAGAAAATAATTCCCTGCACGGAACCTGTATTGTGATGGAGACCATCACAGGCAAAATAAAAGCTATTGCCAATTTAGGTAAAAGGCCTGATGGATCTTACCTGGAAGATTACAACTACGGCATTGGTAAAAGAACCGAGCCCGGTTCTATTTTTAAACTGGCTACTTTATTATCATTATTAGAAGATAAATATGTTGATACAGGTACAATAGTGGATTGCGAAGGTGGACAAAAATTATTTTATGGCCTACGTGTCAGGGATTCGCATTTAGGCATAGGAAGCATTACCATAAAAGAGGCGTTCGCCAGATCTTCAAATGTTGCTTTCGCAAAACTTGCAGAACAATTTTATCACAGCCAGCCTTCAAAGTTTATTGATCATTTACATACGTTACGGTTAGATACAATTACCGGCGTTGATATTGTTGGACAAGCTGTTCCTCTTATTAAAAAACCTAACGGAAAATTCTGGACAAAAACAACACTTCCCTTCATGGCACATGGTTATGAAGAATTGATAACCCCCCTGCATATGCTGATGGTTTACAATGCTGTGGCCAACAACGGAAAAATGATGAAGCCATATCTCGTAAACTCAATCAGGGAAAGAAACATAGAAGTTAAATCATTTTCACCTACTGTATTGGTCGAAAAAATTTGCAGTGATGAAACGCTCGGGAAACTAAAAGACTGCTTATTAGAGGTAGTAGAAAGTGAACATGGTACTGCTCACCGGTTAAAAAATGATATGTATTCTTTTGCAGGTAAAACAGGTACTGCAGTAACAGCACTGGATAACAGGGGCTATAACAAAGCCAATAAAATTTATCAATCTTCATTTATAGGATATTTTCCCGCAGATAAACCAAAGTATAGTATTGCAGTAGTTATACAAAACGGATACGAATCAAGGCTGGCATATGGTGGTGTTGTTTCAGCACCGGTTTTTAAGGAAGTAGCTGATAGAATTTATGCAACAAGCATTTCCGATAAACCATTTTTTTATTCTCCGTTTGTAAATGATAGTACCAATTATAAATACTATGGATTAAACTCAGACCTCAATAAAATATTAAATGTTTTTAATATCCCCTTTATTGATTCTTCAACAACTGGTTATTGGAGAGACATGAATTTGTATAATAACCAGGCTGTGTTATTATCTAATCCCCTTGCGGTACAACAAGTAAATACAATGCCCGATGTACGTGGGTTGGGGTTAAAAGATGCTGTTTATTTATTAGAAAATATTGGTTTAAATGTGTCAGCAGCGGGGCGGGGAAAAGTGATGTATCAGTCTGTAGCAGCGGGTACAAATCTGAGTAAAGGAGAAACAATAAATATACAATTAAATTAATGGCGCAATTAAAAGACATATTGTATAAAGTAGCTATCCGGTCTGTTACGGGAAGGCGTGTTGATGAGATTAGAGATCTTCAAATTGACTCACGCAAAGCAACTCAGAACTCGTGTTTCATTGCCATCAGCGGAAGCAATATGGATGGCCATAACTTTATTGGTAATGCCATTAATAATGGCGCCCCCGTTATTGTTTGCGAACATTTACCTGCCGTAGAAAAAGAATCAGTGCAATATATTGTTGTAGAAAACAGTGCCATCGCTGCAGGTTTAATGGCGCATAATTTTTATAACAGGCCTTCTGAAAAATTAAAGTTAGTGGGTGTTACCGGAACCAATGGCAAAACCACTATTGCAACACTTTTATATAAATTATTTTCTTCTCTCGGGTACACATGTGGTTTAGTAAGTACAGTAGAAAATAAAATAGGGAAAGAGATATTTGCTGCAACACACACTACACCTGATAGCATTAGTTTAAATAGCCTTCTGGCTAAAATGGTTGATAATGGTTGCACACATGCTTTTATGGAGGTAAGCTCTCACGCATTGCATCAGCATCGCATTGCAGGGCTAAGTTTTGCGGGAGGCATATTTAGTAACATAACCCATGATCATTTGGATTATCATAAAACTTTTGATGAGTATATCAGTGTTAAGAAAAGTTTTTTTGATGCGCTTCCATCATCAGCATTTGCCATTAGTAATGCTGATGATAAACGGGGCCTTGTAATGTTGCAAAATACTTCTGCAAAAAAATATTTGTACAGCCTTAAAACAATGGCTGATTTTAAAGGTAAAATCCTCGATAACAGCTTTACCGGTTTAATGCTTGCCATAAATGATATAGATGTACATTTTAAATTAATAGGGACATTTAATGCCTACAATCTTTTAGCAGTATATGGTGCAGCTATTTGCCTGGGGCAGGATAAATTAAATGTACTGCAAATTCTTAGCAGTTTAACGGGGGCTGAAGGAAGATTTGATTACATCATTTCTTCTAAAGAAAAAGTAACAGGCATAATTGATTATGCACACACTCCGGACGCTTTATTAAATGTATTAGCTGCAATAAAAAAAGTACGGCAGGGGGAAGAAAAAATTATAACAGTTGTTGGATGCGGTGGTGACAGAGATAAAACCAAAAGACCTGTGATGGCTGAAGTTGCCTGTGAGCATAGCGATAAAGTAATTTTTACTTCTGATAACCCACGGGGTGAGGAGGCAGAAGATATTTTAAAACAAATGGAACAGGGTGTTAGTATAACTGCCAGAAAAAAATATATAACTATTGCAGATAGAAGAGAGGCTATTAAAACAGCAGTTAATCTTTCTAAGAAAGAAGATATTTTATTAGTTGCAGGAAAAGGTCATGAAAAATACCAGGAAATAAAAGGAGTAAAACATCCCTTTGATGATAAGATCGTATTGATGGAAATGTTTCAATTGCTTGATAAATAAACCAGTCAGCAAAACTGAATTTCAAATGTACAGATCAAATGTATCAATAGTAAACAAATTGTAAACTGATCTATGTTATATCACTTATTTGAATGGTTTACAAAAAACGGAATAAAATTTCCGGGGAGCGGTTTATTTAAGTTCATTGAATTCAGGGTGTTAATGGCTGTTATTCTTTCATTAGTGATAGCAACTGTATATGGTAAAAGGCTGATCACCTATCTGAGAAAAAAACAGATTGGAGAAACTGTCCGGGAATTAGGCTTGGAAGGAGAAAAGGAAAAAAAAGGCACACCAACCATGGGGGGTATCATTATAATACTCGCCATATTGATACCAACTTTATTAATGGCTAATCTTAGTAAAGTATATATAACACTGATGTTATTAAGCACAGTGTGGCTGGGTGTTATTGGCTTTATAGATGATTATTTTAAGATAAGAGCAAGGCGTATTGCCAAAGAAAAAGGAATTGATTATAAAAAGACAGATGCTGATGGTCTGGCAGGAAAATTTAAAATATTCGGGCAAATAATTTTAGGAATAATTATAGGCTCTACTTTATATTTTAATCCAAGTGTGGTGGTAAAAAGAGAGAAGGTAAATACTACGGGAACTGTTTGGAAGCCACAGCGTGGAGAAAAAGCGCAAAAAGAAGACACAGTAATAACTGACGGTAAGTCCCATGTTTTTGTAACCGTTAAAACACCCATCACAACAATCCCGTTTGTAAAAACACATGAATTTAACTATGCAAGATTGTTGCCCCGGAGCTTGGAAAAATATACGTTCATAGTCTATATACTGATAGTGATTTTTATTGTAACAGCAGTTTCCAACGGAGCGAATATTACCGACGGATTAGATGGTTTGGCTACGGGTGTAAGTGCTATTGTCGGGTTATGCCTGGGAGTATTTGTTTTTGTAAGCAGCAATGTAAGGATTGCCGATTACCTCAATATAATGTACATACCTAACCTAAGTGAGTTGTCCATTTTTATTGCAGCTTTTGTAGGAGCGTGTGTGGGATTTTTATGGTATAACGCTTACCCGGCGCAGGTTTTTATGGGTGATACAGGTAGCCTTGCCCTTGGAGGTATAATTGCTTCACTGGCAATAATTGTTCGTAAGGAGCTATTGATCCCTATTTTTTGTTTTGTGTTTTTAGTAGAGAATATAAGTGTTATGATGCAGGTTGCATGGTTTAAATACACGAGAAAAAAATATGGCCAGGGAAGGCGGATCTTTTTAATGAGTCCGCTGCATCATCATTACCAGAAGCTCGGCTACCATGAAAGCAAAATTGCTGTAAGGTTTTGGGTGGTCACCATTTTATCTGTAGTGTTTGCAGTAGTAACATTAAAATTAAGATAGTAAATTAAATATTGAAAAACCCTGTTACCCTATTTAGAACAATCGTTGCTCTTTAGACATTAAAACTCAAATCTGTATCTGTGAAAATGAACCCATTAAATTCTATACTGTTGAAAAGCCTTTTTAAAATCTTGTGACAAGTAATGGATGAAAAGAGAATGGTAATATTAGGCGCAGGGGAAAGCGGTGTAGGTGCTGCCTTACTGGCAAAGCAAAAACAGTTTATTGTTTTTGTAAGTGATGAAGGAAAAATCCGGCAATCATTTAAAGATGAATTGCTTTTGAATAAAATAGATTTTGAGGAAAGCGGGCATACTGAAGAAAAGATTTTGAATGCAGATGAAATAATAAAAAGCCCGGGCATTCCGGAAACAAAGGAGATCATTAAAAAGATCAGGACAAAAGGAATTGAGATTATCAGTGAAATTGAATTGGCATACAGGTATAAAAGCGAAAGTAAAATTATTGCAATAACCGGAAGCAATGGAAAAAGCACTACAACAGCAATGGCGTATCATATCTGTAAAAC
>JBDSAQ010000036.1:0-6602 GCA_039922095.1 Ginsengibacter sp.
GGTTGAGTAAATTTTTATGGCAAGTTTATTTAAAAGAATTACAATATTTTCGAGGCCATCTTTATAAAATACAGAAATAAGAGCTGAGTTGATTTTTTTATTCATCTTAGGTTGTTGAAATTACAGGTCCATAATAAAAGCACCTTGGTCAGGAACTGAGTGAAACGGCAAATGTAACTTCTCACAGTCTTTTTTCCACTGGTCTATTTTCCACAAACTGTTAGACGCATCGAAAACGTATTTGCTGCAATTGAACACCAGGGCAAGTTGGGGAATGTAAACCTTTGGGTTTTTCGAAATAATAATAACATCAACATTTATCTTTTTTAGCCCTGGCTGAAAGGCAATTGAGGTATCGAGTAAAAAAAATGACCGGCTTAAAAAATTATAGAAATAATTTCCCTGCAATGAAAGTCCTGCTAAATTACTATCACTCTCATGGAGTTGCAACGCAATTCTACCCGGCTTTATATGAAAATTCTGCAGCATTCCATCAATAAATAAAATGGAATCACCAATAAATTTATAGCTATTGCCTCTTACAAAGTCAATTGCCTGGTGCTGCGGTACATTATACACTATAACCTTTTGCTGCCTAACGATGTTCCATTTATTGAACGCATTTAAAAAAGTAAAAGTAAAAAGTAAAAAAAGAGAAATTGTCAGAGCAGTTTTGCTTTTATTTAATAACCAGAATATAATGCCACATACAATAGCATATAATAAAAGGGTTGATGTAAGAGTAGCTGGAATCCTGTCCCACAGTGCATAAGGAAGATCATTAAAAAATAAAATTATTTTATTCATTATCCATATCAGCCACCAGGTTAATTTACCGATCCAAAAGGCAAGCAGAGGTATCCACGCAAAGGCTATTAAAAATATTTCAACAAATAAAATAATGGTTGATAACGGAACTGTAAGAAGATTTGTAAATAAAAAAATTGTCGGGAACTGATGAAAATAATAAAGACAAACAGGGAACGTAAAAATCTGCGCCGCAAGTGAAACGGCGGTTAATTGCCATATTTTATTAAGCAACCAGTTCTTTACAAAAAGCAAATGATAAATGGGTTTTTGCAAAATTACAATTCCCAATAAGGCAAGATAAGAAAGCTGGAAACCAACATCCCATAAATAGAATGGATTTACACACAACAATATAAAAGCAGATGCCGCAAGTGAATTGTAAATGGAGGGTTTCTTTTTAAATATATCACCCATTACTATACATGAGAACATAACAGCAGAGCGAAGTATAGAAGCGCCACCACCTGTTAATAAGGCAAATAACCAAAGGCTTGATAATATTAAGATTACTCTCAGAATTCTTAATTTTTTTATATAGGGAACTCTTTTAAATATCCATACAAGCATTACATATATCAACCCGAGATGCATACCTGAAATAGCAATGATGTGCACAACTCCCGTATTGCTGTAAGCTTGTACAAGATCTTTATCAAGGTCCTGAGTATAGCCTATTAATAGCGCTTCAGCAATGGATAACTGGTCATCATTACCCTGCATGTTTTTATTTAAAACATCCAGTATTTTTTGTCTTGATGTAAAAAGAAACTGCTTGAATTGGTTTATATTTTTTTCAGGAAGAACAATCCACTCACCCTTCTTTAAAAAAACGGTATGGAAAATTTGTTTAAAGGCTAAATATCTTTTATAATTAAAAGCACCGGGATTTCCGGAGTTTTGAATTGACTGTAATTTTTTATTAAAAAGAATTCTATCTCCATATTTTAGAGGAGCAACTGTTGAATCTTTTATGAAATAAAGAACAACCTTTCCTGAGACGGAATTAACTGTATCATTAGTTATCACATTTTCAACTAATGCATCAGCTTTATAAGATTTACTTTTTTCAAGGGGAGGCTCATTTATTGTTACTGCCAGGTAATCATTTTTATCATAAAAATTGCCAAACCAATTCTGCTGATGGCGAACGTCTTTTTGATAAGTCAGTAATACCCCAAAAACAAGAATGATCAAATTAACAAGCAAGCCCTGAAATGCCTGAAGTTTAAAACGCAGTGCTAATGGTAATAATTGAAATAATAAGAAAGCTATTATAAAACCAATACCTGCCGGTAAAATTTGTATCCATTCAAACTGCATATACCATTGCAATAAAATCCCCAAAATCAATGGCAGCACCAATCTCAGAAAGGGAGCTTTCTTCCATAAGGGAATTGAAATTGCAGACATGCAGAAAGTTATTGACTAAAATAATAATCATTTAAGGCTTTCGCAGTATTCCTGAAATCAAATACTGCTATACTTTAATAAATGAGAAGATAAATATTGTTATAAGGGTATACCCAATTACAATTTTATTTCCTCATCGCTCTTATCGTAAAAATGGAATTCAGTAAGGTGGTAATTATTATTGTGCTTTACGGAGATTCGCTGTTTGTATTTCCAGCTCCATTTAAGTCTTTTTGAAGGAAAGCCTTTAGTTAGATATGCATGAAGAATGGGATGCATCTCCACAGTTAAACCTGTGTGTTTTTGCATTATAAGATAGCTGAGATTCTTTTCAATTTCATCTTCTAATATTAAGGTAGATGAAATTTTCCCTGTACCGGAACAACTTGGGCAAACTTCCTGAGTATTAATTTTCATTTCAGGCTTCATGCGCTGCCTGGTAATTTGCATTAAACCAAATTTGGTGATTGGTAATACAGCATGCCTTGCCCTGTCTATTGACATGCAATTAGACATATATTCAGCCAGTTTTTTTTTATTTTCCATTAATTTCATATCAATGAAATCAACAACTATAATTCCACCTATATCTCTTAACCTAAGCTGACGGGCAATTTCAGATGCTGCTTCCAGGTTGGTTTCAAAAGCATTCTGTTCCTGGTTGTTACTTACGCTTTTATACCCGCTGTTCACATCAATTACATGTAAAGCCTCAGTATGCTCTACAATTAGATATGCGCCGCTCGGCAGGTTTACTGTTTTGCCAAAAGCTGCTTTAACCTGTTTGGTTATACCATAGCTGTCAAAAATTGGTGAGTCATTATTATGCAGGGAAAGGATTTCTGTTTTATTGGGAGCAATTTTTTGTATATATGTTTTAGTATCGTTGTAAATATTTTTATCATTCACTACTATCTTATTAAAATCCTCATTAAGCAAGTCACGCAGTATACTGTTTGTTTTTCCTTCTTCACTCAATATTTTAGCAGGTGGTACAGCGCCCTTTAAATTATGTTGAATATTTTTCCAGGTATTTACAAGAGCTAAAAGATCTTCATGTAGCTCGGCAGTATGCTTGCTTTCAGCAGCAGTTCTCACTATGACTCCGAAATTTTTAGGCTTGATAGCTTCTATAATTTTATGTAATCTTTTTCTTTCTTCCGAGGAATGAATTTTTCTTGAAACTGCAATGATATCATTGAAAGGGGTAAGTACAACAAACCTCCCTGGAAGAGATAGTTCACAGCTTAACCTGGGCCCTTTGGCAGCAATAGGTTCTTTTAATATTTGAACAAGAATATTTGGCTTACCGCTAAGTACTTCTCCTATTTTACCTGTTTTAACTATCTCCGGCTCTACTTCAAACCTGGAAAAATCAAATCCTTTTTCACTTTTATCGTTCATCCCAATATGAGTGAATTTTAAAATAGAACGAACATAAGGGCTAAGATCAGTATAATGGAGAAAGGCATCTTTTTCAAAACCAACATCAACAAATGCTGCATTTAACCCCGGGATAAGTTTTTTTACTTTCCCGAGGTACAAATCACCAACAGCAAAGCTTGCGCCTGCCTGCTCATTATGTAATTCGACAAGCCTTTTATCTTCTAACAGCGCTATTTCTACTACCTGGGGGGCAGCATTTATAATTAATTCCTTATTCACTAATTATTTTATTTTTAAATCCTGGCTATACAGAAGGATAAACAAGAAAGTAAATGCCGCAATGGCTGGCAAAGGAAGTATTGAAGATCTGCTTACTTTTTCTTATGACGATTTTTTCTTAAACGCTTTTTGCGTTTATGAGTTGCAATTTTATGACGTTTTCGTTTTTTACCACAAGGCATATCTGAATAATTTTATTTTATTTATTTAACTATTTCATTTAGCCCTTAGGGAGTAGGGCGTAATGCTTTAATTCGTTTATCAACCTCTATGCTGTATTCATCATTATTTACAAGTTTCTTGCTGTATTGATACCATTTAACAGCATTTATATTATCCCCGTTAGCGGCATATGCGTCAGCGAGCCATGATACTGCTTCAAGATTTCCGGGTTCTGCCGTTACAACCTTAATTAAACGTTCAATTGCTTTATTATACTGCCGGGATATTACTCCACCTATACCGAGTACCATCTGGGCCTTCATATTACCTGAATCTTTCTTTACTACCTGCAGCAATTGTTGAATCCCTTTCATGGTTTCATCTGCATCTCCAATCATCCCCTTTCCATATACATAACAACTGCCTAAGCCAACTTTAAGCGAATCATTTTCAGGTTCAAGCTCCAATGCCTTTTTATAAAGAACTATAGCTGTTTCTGCTTCCCAGCTTTTCAATTCATCATCTTCTTCTCCTCTTAAATTATCTAAAAACAACCGGGCAGCGAAGGTGAGGCTTTTTTCCGAATTATCCAACTTTGCAGCTTCTGCCATATAATAAGCGTAAGGCACAAAAGCCCTGGCAGAATCTTTCCAAAAACCGGCAATTTGTTTAAAATTTTTTACTGATTGATTTTTTATATCTCCACGGCTAATGCTGTTTTCCAACTTACTTATAAATACAAGTTGAGAAGAAGGGAGTTCTTGTTTAGCCTTACGTAAAAAATCATTTATATTAAAGGCAACGTTACCAGGTATTACTTTAGGAACATTTTTTTTTGAAGGGACAATTTTTCCAAATAACAGTAAGCTTGCTAATAATATCACCCCAAAACCGGATATTGCAAAAAATTGTTTAACCAGTTTATATTTACCGTCCATTTACAGGTATTTGAACAGGAATATAAATATAAATCACCTCTGAGCAATATTTCATTTTATACTTTTTGCTTTAATATCCTGTACAAATTCTTTTGCAGGTTTAAATGCCGGGATAAAGTGTTCAGGGATTTGTACTGCTACATTCTTTTTAATATTTCTGCCAATTTTGGCAGCACGTTTTTTTGTTATAAAACTTCCAAATCCCCTGATATAAATATTTTCTCCATTGGAAAGAGACGTTTTAACTTCTTTAAACATTGTTTCAAGCGTTACCAATACATCTACTTTTGGTATACCGGTTTTTTGTGAAATTTGATTTATTAAATCTGCTTTTCTCATTGTAAAATTTAAAAGTTAATAATTATACCTGTACTCTATAAAATATATTGATAAGACAACAAAATTAGCAATCTTATTCTAAATTCTTCTCATTTTCAATTAGTTATTAAAACATTATGACAAGCCACGATAATCAAAGAAGCAAAATCTTTTTTACTGTTGAATTATTAAAATGGAATAAGCTGTATAATAACCGGCAAATGCCCTGGAAGAACGAGAAGAATCCCTATAAAATATGGATAAGCGAAATAATTTTACAACAAACCAGGGTAAAGCAAGGCATGGAATATTATAAAAGATTCATTAGTGCATATCCAACTATACAACATATTGTGGATGCTAAAGAAAGCAATGTTTTTAAATTATGGGAAGGGCTTGGCTACTATAGCCGGTGTAAAAACATTATTGCATCTGCAAAATATATTGTTAATGAGCTTAATGGCAAATTTCCCGAAACTTTTGAAGGTATTTTGCAATTAAAAGGTGTTGGCAATTATACAGCATCCGCCATTGCATCATTTGCTTATAACCATCCTCACGCAGTTTTAGATGGTAATGTATTTAGAGTTTTATCAAGATTTTTTGGAATACATACGCCTATAGATGGAAAAGATAAAAGCATTTATAATGATCTTGCAAATGAACTATTACAAAAAAAAGCGCCTGCAATTTATAACCAGGCTATTATGGATTTTGGAGCTACCATCTGCACACCAAAAATACCATTATGCAATATTTGCCCTCTTCACAAAAAATGTTTTGCTTTTTTAAATAGCATGGTTAATACATTGCCGGTGAAAGAAAAAACTATTACCCGCAAATTCAGATGGCTTTATTATCTGTTAATTGAATACAACAATAAATTATATGTAAGAAAAAGGATCACAAATGACATATGGCAAAATTTAAATGAGTTTGTTTTAATTGAAACAAAAAAGCCTGCTTCAATCAGAGCGTTACAAAACTCCTTGTATTTTAAGCACATCTTTAATTCAGTTGATTTTACCATAAATTCTGTATCAAAAATTTATAAACAACAGCTTACACATCAAACTATTACGGGGCAATTTATAAAGATAAAAATTGAAAAAAATATACTTATTGATGATTACCGGTTAATTTCCTGCCAGCAGATAGATTTATTGCCTTTTCCTAAATTTATAACCACGTATTTAAAAGATTAAAAAAATGTATCTTTAAATTTGTTCCAATCATTATTGATTATTTAATTGAACAAATAGTAAAATATGAGAGGGGTTAACAGGGTAATGCTTATTG
>JBDSAQ010000037.1:0-8268 GCA_039922095.1 Ginsengibacter sp.
CTTTTTTAGCCGGGATTCTTTTATGTTATCTGTTTATGTCAGTTTTTAACAAAAGCATCCCGGACTATTCTAAAATAATAGCTAAAATAAAAACCGGTATTTGCGTTGCTTTTGATCATAATAAAAATCAAATGTAATAAAGTGGAATGAATTTGCCAATCTAAATTATTTATTTTTAGCCAAAAGGTAAATTTCGCCCAATAAAAAACCGCTCTTAAACAAGAACGGCTCCGATTGCTTGCCTGCCCATAAAAAACTTAAAAAATTTAATACAAGCGTATTACAATAAATTTACCTGGCAGAATCAGACATCATCATCTTACTTGAGTCACCAGACATCATCATTGAGCTTGAATCTCCAGACATCATATTGCTGGTATCACCTGTAGCAGGAGTACCTATCATAGACGAATCGTTTGTTACTGTTGTCTCAGTTGAAGTACCATCACCGCATGCAGATAATACTGCTGCAATAGCAAAAACCATAAATAATTTTTTCATTTCTTTAATTTTTTAGATAACAAATTTGTTATTCATGCCCGATTTGTTAAAAGGTAACCCATTAAATATGTTGAAACTTTATATTTGGGTTACTTTTCAATTGAAATAGTATTAATTAATGCCTGGTGAGTATACATAATAAAGAGCAGCTTTTACTTAAAGGATTGGCAGCAAATGAAGCAACAGCGATAGAAACAATTTACAGAGAGAATTTTGCTGTTATCCAATCCTTCATACTTAAAAATAATGGCTTTTATGAAGATGCGAGGGATATTTTTCAGGAAGCAATGATTGTATTATATGAGAAAGCAGCTAGTGAATCATTTGAGCTTACCTGCCAGATAAAGACATATTTATATTCAGTTTGCAGGCGTTTATGGCTTAAAAAATTGCAACAGGCACAACGATATAATCCCGCAATTGAAGTTGGTGATGAAATTATCCCTGTTGAGGAAGAACTCGAAATGCATGAAAAAAAGAATGAAGAACTTATTTTAATGGAGCAGGCAATGGATAAAATAGGTGAACCTTGCAAAAGTTTACTAGAGGCCTATTACTTTGAAAAGAAAAGTATGCCGGAGATTGCAGATCACTTCGGTTATACGAATGCGGATAATGCAAAAACACAAAAGTATAAATGCCTGGTACGATTAAAAAAAATATTTTTTGCACAATATAAAAACGGAGATTAAAATGGACGATATTTTACTTTTAGATGCCATTGAACGTTATAAAAACGGGGAGATGACACCACAGGAAAAAATTTTCTTAGAAGAGCTAAGAAAAAATAATCCTGATATTGATCAACTGGCTGTTGAGCATTTATTTTTTTTACAGCAACTACAAAATACGGCTGATAGAAAAGCATACAGGCAATCGCTTAATGAAGTTGAAGAAAAGTTAATTAATGAAGGTGTAATAGCAAAATCAAAGAGCAGCGGGAAATTAATTTATCTGTGGAACCGTTATCGTCGCACCATTGCAGTAGCAGCTTCCATTGCAGGAATAGTTTCCATTTTTACTGCAGGTATGTTTACAGCATATAATAGCAAGAAAAGCGAACAGGTAATTACGCCACTTGTTGATATTAAATTTAAAGAGGTAGATGCTAAATTAAAGAAGATTGAAACAAAGCTAAACCAGGCTGCAATACCTGCGCCAGCTATTCCTGTTAAGCCTAAAATTGAAGCTAACTTTAGAGCTACAGGTTTTTTAATTGATATCAGTGGTTATATTGTTACCAATGCGCATGTAATAAATAAAGCCAAAAATTTAATAGTGGAAAACAAAGAAGGCGAACAGTTTTTTGCACGTGCGGTATATGTATCTGGCAGTACAGACCTTGCGATTTTAAAAATTAGTGACACTTCATTTAAAAAATTCAATTTGTTACCTTATTCTATAAAGAGATCATCCGCTGAATTGGGTGAACAAATTTTCACTTTAGGTTATCCGCGGGATGAAGTGGTTTATGGAGAAGGGTATCTGAGCGCAAAGTCGGGTTATGCCGGCGATACATCCTCCTACCAGATAAGTATTTCAGTGAACCCCGGCAATAGCGGCGGGCCTGTTATAAACAAAAACGGGGAAGTAATCGGCATAATCAGCAGCAAAGAAACCAATGCAGAAGGAGTTGTATTTGCTATAAAATCTAAAAATATTTATAAGGCTCTTGAAGAAATTAAAGGAGAAGAAGCGATAAAACTTCCTTCAAAAGGCACTATAAAAGGCTTAGACCGGGTGCAGCAAATTAAAAAGATTGAAGATTGTGTGTTTATGGTGAAGGGAAATTAAAAAAGCCCCCTATCCCCCAACGGGGAATATGGTGAAACCGGGGTTATCTGGTTATTTCACTTCCAGAGAGATTCGGGATATTCACCTGCTGCTATTAATTTTTCAATATTTTGTTTTACTGTTGGCGCATCTTCTTTATAAGTAACGCCAAACCATTGTGATGATGTAGGTATAACCTTTATACTTCCACCTTTTTCTTTTATAAATGCATCTGCAACAATAGGAATAAAAAATTCTGCTTTTGGATTATTGATATCATCTGTCAAAAACTGCTGAAATAAACTTTTTATATAGGAGAACACAGAAAGATCAAAGCACCAAAAATTCATGCTAACCTTTGAATCAGAAGATACTTCATGTTTTCCTTCCTCATCTTCATAAATAATCTTGTCACCTTCTTTATATGTTTTTGTTCTTTCTGTTATGCTTATCAAATTTCCATCAGCATCTACATCACAAACTCCCCGGCTTACAGTACCGTGGTCAGATAAAGTTTTTGGCAGCTCATAACCAATAAGGCTATAGGTTTCAGAATTAACCTGCTGAGTTAAAAATTTGGCTGCCTTTTCAAATGCATCATTGCCATAAAAATCATCAGCATTTATTACTGCAAAGGGCTCATTAATATTTTCCATTGCACTTAAAACAGCATGGGCGGTTCCCCAGGGTTTTTTTCTATCAGCCGGTATAGTAAATCCTTCTGTGTTATCATCAAGGTCCTGAAAAGCGTAAGCAGTTTCTATCTTCCCTTTTAATTTAATTTCAAAAATCTCTTTAAAATTTTCTGCATACTCCTTGCGTATTATAAAAACTACTTTATCAAATCCTGCCCGTATCGCATCATATATTGAATAGTCCATTATAGTTTCTCCATGAGGGCCAAATCCTTCAATTTGTTTCATACTTCCATAACGGCTCGCCATACCCGCTGCTAATATTAAAAGTGTTGGTTGCATTAATTGTAGTTTATGTTTGTTCAGGGTTATAAATGGCTGTGAAATTAAAATAAAATATCAGGCAATAATTATTTTTTATATTGAAGAAATGTTGGATATAAAAAATATAAAAGCAGGTATCAATAATATTTATGATGGGATATGTTTCAATAAAAATATTACACTTTCATTGTTGCGGCTTGATGAGATACATCCTATTATATCAGGTAATAAAATATTTAAGCTGCACTATTTTTTGCAAAAAGCTATTGAGTTTAAGTTGAAAATAATCACTTTCGGAGGCGCTTATTCAAATCACTTAGTCGCTACTGCTGCAGCTTGTAAACATTCCGGGCTGGAATGTATTGGTATCGTAAGGGGAGAGAAACCTCTTGATTTATCATCTACTTTATTATATTGCTCTCAACATGGCATGCACATAGAATTTATGAGTCGGAATGCTTATAAGCAAAAAGAAAAAACAGGATTCCTGGAAAGTTTAAGGGTAAAATTCGGGGAGCACATCTTAATACCTGAAGGGGGTTTTAGTAATGAAGGTGTACAGGGAGCTGCAGAAATTTATAAGCATATCCCTAAAGAATTTACACATATTTGCTGTTCTGCCGGCACTGGTACAACAATAGCAGGATTAATACAACAAGCTTCACCATCACAACAAATTGTTGGATTCAGTGCTTTGAAAGGGATCAACTTTAATGAAAGACTCACCTGCCTGTTAAATAAACCATTACCCAAAAATTATAGCATGATTACAAATTATCATTTTGGGGGGTATGCAAAAAAAACAAATAGCCTTATTAGTTTCATGAATACTTTTTATGAAAATCATTTGATACCGCTCGATTTTGTATACACAGGTAAAATGATGTATGGCGTAATTGATATGGCAGAGCAAAATTATTTTCCAGAAAAAAGCAGGATCATATGTATACACAGTGGCGGGCTGCAGGGAAACTCTTCTTTAATGCCGGGTGTGCTGAAGTATTAATTCATCTCACACCCTATCTTTGCGCCCAAAAATATTGCCTCAACCCTTTTCGTTTTTTATCCCTATGCGAATATTTATAGTTTTTATTACTTTATGCATCTTGAGTAAAAATACATTGTTTGCCCAGGACACACTCCCAAGGCTTAGTGTCACCAGTATCAGCAATAATGTATTAATAAGCTGGGTAAATCCTTACACCTCCCTTACTACTATTAACATTCAAAGATCATTTGACTCAATAAAAAATTTTAGAACGATTGGAACCATACTTAATGTAAAAAATACAAAAAACGGGTATGCGGATATTAAACCTCCATTAACAAAAATGTTTTACCGTGTGTTCATTTCCTTTGAAGGAGGTACATATATTTTCTCCAAATCATACAGGCCTGTTATTGACACTTTAAAAGCCATGCCAAATATTAAAGGGTTGCAACAAAATGTAGTGGTCCCATGGTTTGTTCCGTCTGGCAGGGTATATACCGGAAAGGATAATAATGTAATTATATCTTTACCGGATGCACCCAAAAAAAAATATTCTTTAAAATTTTATGAAGAAAACGGAATACCGGTTTTTGATATAGATAAAATTCCTGAACCTTACCTCACCCTCGAAAAAGTAAATTTTTTGCATTCCGGTATTTTTAATTTTGAGCTGTTTGAAGATGGTACGATCATTGAAAAAAATAAAATATATATTCCAAAAGATGGGAAAATGATAAGTGGAAGCGGTGAACAGGGAAGACAGCCCCGTTAAATTATTTTTACATCAAATACTTTTTCAAAATTATCTTTTAGCTTTCTTTTTACTTCTTCAAAATTTACTTTATACCCAAGTTCTTTTTCCATGGATGTAACTTGCTTATTTTGTATACCACAGGGAATGATATTGTCAAAATAGCTAAGGTCTGTATTTACATTCAATGCAAAACCATGCATAGTTATCCACCGGCTGCACCGTATGCCCATAGCACATATCTTTCTTTCTTTTCCAAAAACACCCGGTTGTATCCATACGCCGGTTTCTCCCTTGCTTCTTTCGCCCTCAATATTAAATTCAGCAAGCGTTAAAATAATTACTTCTTCAAGATTCCTTAAATATTTTCCTATATCAGTATAAAATTTCTCCAGGTCCAATATGGGATATCCGACAACCTGTTGCAAACCATGAAAAGTTATATCTCCTCCCCTGTTGGTTTTAAAAAATTCGATTTCTCTTTCATCCATTTCCGCTTCACTCAATAAAACGTTTTTCATACTGCCACTTTTACCAAGTGTATAAACAGGGCTATGTTCGCAGAAAATTAAGTGGTTGGTTGTTGATAGTTGATAGTTGAGAGTTGAGAGTTGATAATTGGAGAGTGGTGATGGATCGTTGTTGGTGTTTTGCCCATTGCCCATTGCCCATTGACTATTAACAATGGACTGTTCTCTTAGTTCCCTTTTTACCGCAACATTCTCGTTAACCAATTTTTCCTGGTAATCCCATGCAGCTTTATAATCAATAATACCGAGATCTTTAAAATGTACCTGCTGCTTATCCATTATAATTCAAAAGTAAAAAGTAAAAAGGGTTTTTGAATTTTGAATTTTTAATTTTGAATCATGCCGGATGAAAATACTGATGATGAATTAAATGAAGGTGATGAGTTGTTTGAGCGACTTACCATTATTATAGATAATGGCCAGGAACCATATCGCATTGATAAATTTCTAATGAACCGCATTGAAGGCGCTACACGAAATAAAATACAACAGGCCATTGAGGCAGAAAGAGTTTTGATAAATGACAAGCCTGTTAAATCAAATTATAAAATAAAGGCCCGCGATAAGATAGTAGTTTACCAAAGCTATGCACCCGAAATTTCTGAGATAATCCCGGAAAATATTCCCTTAAATATTGTGTTTGAAGATGAAGATATACTCCTGATAAACAAACCTGCAGGTATGGTTGTACACCCGGGCAGTGGAAACAGAACAGGTACTTTAGTAAATGGAGTTGCATGGCATTTACAAAAACAAAATCCCGGTATGAGCGAGAATGATCTTTCAAGATTTGGTTTAGTGCACAGGATTGATAAAAACACCACCGGCTTACTGGTAATGGCAAAAAATCCAAAAGCTATGACTAACCTTGCCAAACAATTTTTTGATCATACTGTACACCGCCGTTATGTAGCATTGGTTTGGGGAGATTTTGAAAAAAATGAAGGTACTATTATAGCTAATGTTGGGCGCCACCAAAGGTTTAGAAAACTATTTACTGCTTACCCCGATGGCGAATATGGAAAAGAGGCAATAACTCATTATAAAGTTTTGGAAAGATTTAATTATGTAACCCTTATCGAATGCAGACTGGAAACGGGCCGAACACACCAAATACGTGTTCATATGCAATACACAGGTCACCCGCTTTTTAATGATGATACTTATGATGGAAACAGAATTGTGAAAGGAACTGTTTTTACTAAGTATAAACAGTTTGTAGATAATTGTTTTATAATTTGTCCACGCCATGCTCTGCATGCACAACAGTTAGGTTTTATTCATCCCGCCACCGGAATGCAGGTTAATTTTGAAAGTGAATTACCGGAAGATATGAAGAAGGTAATTGAAAAATGGAGGAAATACAGCGTTAACCGGTCGGAGATTAGCGGCTAACAATGGGCAATGATTATGGGCACTCAGCGATGGGCAATTGGGCAATAATGGCCACTAAGAACGAATCAATAATAAATGAATAAATAACTTACTTGCTTCATTTTAAAAAATTATCAGTTGCCAAGTGTGAAAGCGCTCAACTCTCTAAACTCACTAAACTCCAAACTCCCCCAACTCTCAACTAAACATGACCAACCGCCAGATTTTTTTTAACCATTTAGGTCAAACTTCACCCTCTCCATTAGGGATTGAAATAGTAAAGGCAGAGGGTTGTAAACTGTGGGATATAAATGGTAAAGAATATATTGATCTTATTGGTGGAATAAGTGTCTGCAATGTTGGCCATTGTAATCCAAAAGTAATTGACGCTATAAAGAACCAGTTAAATAATTATGCGCATGTAATGGTGTATGGAGAAATGATTCAATCGCCACAAACCGCTTATGCCAGGTTGCTTACTGATAATTTACCACAAACATTAAATTCAGTTTTCTTTACTGCATCAGGTACGGAAGCTACAGAAGGCGCAATGAAGTTGGCAAAGCGCTATACGGGAAGAACACAAATGGCAGCCTTCAAAAATTCCTATCACGGCAGTACACAAGGCTCTTTAAGCATTTTAGGAAATGAGTATTGGAGAAATGCCTTTCGCCCTCTTTTACCTGATGTACTCCATTTAACTTTTAATTCTTTTGATGATATTGAGTTGATAACAGAACGGACAGCCTGTGTAATTGCCGAAACCATACAGGCCGAAGCAGGTGTTATTGTTCCGCAAAATAACTGGTTGAAAACCTTGCGGCAAAAATGTAATGACACAGGAATACTGTTAGTACTTGATGAAATACAATGTGCCTTTGGCCGAAATGGCACTCTATGGGCATTTGAACAATTCGATGTGGTACCGGATATTCTTTTACTTGGTAAAGCGTTAGGAGGGGGAATGCCGATGGGAGCGTTTATTGCCGATAAAAAAATTATGGATTCCTTTACTAATAATCCGTTGCTTGGTAACATTAATACTTTTGGTGGCCACCCCGTATGCTGTGCTGCAGGTTTTGCTGCAATGAATGTTTTATTAAATGAAAATTTAATTTCTCTGGTAAGAGAAAAGGAGAAATTATTTCTAAGAAACCTTACTCATCCAAAAATTAAAAAAATACGAAGCCGCGGTTTAATGATTGCCGTTGAATTTGAAGACTTCGAAGAAAATAAAAAAGTTATAGATGTATTAATTGATAAAGGCATTTTTACTGATTGGTTTTTATTTGCCTCAAATTGTATGCGCATTGTTCCCCCACTTACTATTTCTGCAGATGAAATAAATGCCGCCTGCAATATCATCCTCAGGTCTCTTAATTGATTTTT
>JBDSAQ010000038.1:0-6626 GCA_039922095.1 Ginsengibacter sp.
GTTGGTTACTTATTTATAAATATTTTTATAAATGCTTATTGGAAATTTATTGCCCAAAATTAAAAATGACTTTTTGAGGGTTGACTCATTAGTCACCCTTATAACCACCATTAACCCTATAATCTTCGCAATGGGATGGCTCTTATATGTGGAGTTTGTTTAAAGGGTTTCTTTACATTTCCAGTTTATAACAGATTATAGTTCTTAAACTGTTTGGAGGAAAATTAATTAATGTACTTACTTATATGAGAGCCCGGTGAGTTTTCCGGGATCATAATAAAACGGGTCAAAAATCTCTTCCTTAATACTGCATGATACATTAATGCTTTGGCAACTAACATTCCCGAAGAGGCTCGCAACAGAGCTATCAGCCGCATCCCGACCGGTAGCAATTTTAACCAGGCCATTAAGCGGAACAAGCTTTGTTGCATCAAACAAAATCCATTCATTTCCCAGGTAAGCTTCAAAGCATGCATGAAAATCCTGCGGGTCTAACTTATATGCATAGCCGGTAAAGTAACGTGCCGGAATTGTGAGAGCCCTGCATAATGCAATACCGAGGTGTGCAAAATCCCTGCATACACCTGCTAACTCAGTTACAGTATCGTAGGCTGAAGTTTGTGAATTTGTTGAACCGCTTAAATACTCCACATTGTTATATATCCAGTCAGTAAGGGTTAATACTTTTAAATATGGATTGATAATGCTGCCAAATTTATTGTTGGCAAAGCGAAATAATTTATCAGACTGACAATACCGGCTTGGATACAAATATGGAAAAACAGAAGTATCTAATTGCCCCACCAAAACTTCCTCTTGTGTGGATTGATCGGTTTCGGTATAGTAATTATCAACTATGGCTTTATATGATATTAGAATCTCCTCTTCTTTCAATACTTCAAGTCGTATCAAACGGTTTTCCCCATATTCAGAATTTAATTCTTCCACTTTTAAATAAGGTTCAATTAAAAGTGTTTCTTCCAAAACAGTCTGTTTTTGCGTTCTTAAAGCATGAATATTTAATATTAAAGTACCGGGTGGATTAATAATATATTTCAGATCCGCACTAATTTCCAGTTTCATTAAGCTGATATTATTTTGATAATTTATTAAAGGTTACATCCATCCATTCTTCCGGAATATTTTGCAATGCAATTTTCAATTCTTCAGCCCACTGTGCAGAGATATTTTCCAGATCATTTTTCTCATACCTGTGTTCAGCAATGGAAAAGCTATCTTTTTTATATAGAACAATATCTATTGGGAAATCAACATTAGCTGAGCTTACCCTTGTGGAATCAAATGAGAGAAACCCTGCTTTTAATGCCAGCTTCATGCTTGAATTTTCATTGAGTGTCCTGTTCAATATTGCCTTGCCATGTCCTGAATTTCCGATAACCACATATGGGGCACCTTGTCCAAGCTCAACCCAATTTCCCTCAGGGTATAATAAGAATAACCGGTGTTCTTCATCATCTTTAAGCTGCCCCCCGATTATTGTATGAAGATCAAATTTAAACCCCGACCTTAAAAGAGACTCTTTATCTTCATCTGCCACACGCCTCACCTGCTCTCCAAAGGCATTTACAGCTTTATATAATTTATTAAACTCTTCCTGTTCAATAATTTCTTTAAAATAAACAACAGCCTTATCCCTTATAGATCTTAAACCGCTTGTCATAATAAACAGAGAAAACTTTTCTTTTTGTTCAGTTAATATTTTCACCTTAATACTTGTATCAGTGCCCGAAGTGATCCTTGTATCAGCTAATGCTACGAGCCCTTCCTTCACTTTAATTCCCAAACAATAGGTCATAATTAATTTTATTTTTTTAAAAGAAGAATTTTAAAAATAGTGATAAACGCTTAAAGTTGGAGCGGAATACTTTGGGAGTACATGATTCGAAAGCGCACGAATTATCAGGTTTAAAAAGCAGTTAATAATAATTGTATTGTAGTTGTATATAACTCTCGTATTTTAAGCCTGCGTATTATAACAATAACTCTTCAACCTTTTTAACTATCAAATCAACATCCTGTTTTTCCATACAATTGAAATGACCCAAAGGACATTTCTTTCTACCATACTTACTGCAGGGCTGGCACCACAAGCCCGGCACTATTATGTTCTCATAAATTTTATGTTTGTACTTTTTTACAAACTCATCCCCGTAAAACGGTTCTACATCAAGCTTTGGCGAGGTGCTGCCCCATATTGCCAGTGTCGGTTTTTTAAATGCAGACGCAATATACTGCAGCCCAGTATCATTTGAAATTACCAGCATTGAGCGCCTTGCAAGATCTGCAGATTGGTTCAAATTAAATTTACCACATGCATTGTATATTTTTATCGGATCAGTTCCGGAAACCATTTTACCTTCTTCAAAATCTTGCTTACCTCCAATTAAAATAACAGGAAACCGAATCTTGCTGCATAATTCTTTTAATTTATGCACGGGCAATTTTTTTGTTTTATAAGATGCCCCGATTACAATAGCAATATAACCTGCAAGGTGAGAGAATGGCAGATCTTTTTCCGGAACTCTATCCGTATCAGGTATAAAATAATCGAGACCAAGGCCATCATCTTTTACTCCAAAGCTTTTCACCGTTTCAAGACTTCGCTTTGTTATGTGTTTGCCAGGCATAAAATTGAGATGAAGCTTTGTGAGAAAGAATTTCTCAATCGTTAGCTTATCAATAGTAAAAGATTTTTTCTTTAACGATCTCTTTACTTTGTTTGAACGAAAATTATTATGCAGGTCAATAACGTAATCAAAATTTTCTTTTTGCAATTCATCTATTACTTTATCCAGCTCAGTATCATAATAAAAAAACTTATCGATATATGGGTTAGATGCAGTAACCATTTTAAAAGAGAGTTTGGTAAGAAAATGTATCTCGGATGAGGGCACCTGTTTTTTTAAACAACGCATTACAGGTGAGGCAAGAACAATATCTCCGATGGAGGAAAAACGTATTATAAGAAATTTCATGAGACGATTCTTACTTAGCCTGACCGCCACTGGCCCGGCCAAAATTATTATTTAGTTGCGGGAAGTTAAGTAGCAGGAAATGTTATGAACCTTCCTCAACATAATTAAGATCTTTATTAAAAGTTTCCTCAGTAAAATAATAAGCTACCATGGTGATTGCCATCACAATAATACCTGTAACTATACCGCTTTTCATAATTGTCCAATTCATGTTCTTCTGAAAAAGATCAAGGAACAAAAGGTTTATCAGCGGCAAAGAGCCCCTAACCATATTAGGTATTGTAGTGGCGGCAGTCGCTCTTAGATTAGTGCCAAATTGCTCCGCTCCCATCGTAATAAATATCGCCCAAAAGCCTGTACTAAAGCCGAGTGCACCGCAAATAAAATACATGGAAGCATCAGAGTTATTAAGGCTGCTGAAGAAGATAAATAAGAATACAACAGAGATTATGTAAAAGATAAGTAACGCCCTCTTTCTGCTTTTAAAATATTGACTTACCAAACCTATGGTAATATCACCAATTGAAATTCCGATATAAGCAAACATTATTGACCTTCCCGAATCCAGGGTGGTGCTGTTAAACATTGACTTTGCAAAACGATCACTTTGATTAACAAGAATCCCTATAATATACCATGTAGGCAACCCGATCAGTATTGCAAGCATGTATTTTTTAAAGCGCTTTGCATTGGAAAAAAACATAAGAAAATTCCCTCTTGAAACATTTTGTTCTTTTATCATTTTAAACATGCCGGATTCAACAACACTTATCCTTAAAAATAAAAGTAAAATTCCAAGGCATCCGCCGATTTTGTAACACAACCTCCAGTCGCCGGTAAATTTGTAAGTAAAGTATGCCAGCACTGCGCCACTTAAACCTATTGCAGCAACCAGAGAAGTACCCATACCACGCTTACTCTTATGCAGCAATTCACTAACTAAAGTAATTCCTGCACCTAACTCCCCTGCCAATCCTAACCCTGCAACAAAACGGCAGGCAGCATACTGATCAACAGTGTGAACAAAGCCTGTAACGAAATTTGCAACAGGGTATAAAATGATAGACCCAAATAAAACAGATAACCTGCCTTTTTTATCTGCAAGAACCCCCCAGATAATACCGCCTAAAAGCAAGCCAACCATTTGCCAGTTAATAACCTTTGTGCTATCCATAAGCAATGTAATATCTGTAGATCCAAGTGCAAGCATACTTGGCTTTTTTACGATGTTAAACAACAACAGATCGTAGATGTCTACAAAATATCCGAGGGCAGCAACAATAACAGGAAGAGAAAAGATGCCAGGTTGTTTTGGGTTCATAAATGTTCACCGGCTTTTGGGGGGACAGGTTCAGCTTTCTTTTTACTTAAAAATAATTTCCAGAGTACAGGAAAAGTGGTAATAGCTACAATGCCTATTACAATAATCTCAAGGTGTTCTTTAAGATCAAAATCAAATTTATCTAAAATCAATTTCCATAAAAAGTGGCCTGCAAGTAACATACTGCCAACCCATGCCAAACATCCGATAACATTATAAAAGGCGAATTTTTTTCTATCCATATCAACAATACCAGCCACAATAGGAGCAAAGGTGCGCACAAAGGGAACAAACCTGGCAATGACGATAGCCCCACCTCCGTTTTTTTCATAGAAATCATGAGCCTGCAGTAAATATTTTTTTTTGAAGAAGAAGGTATCCTTTCTATGATATAAAAAAGGCCCGCTTTTTTTCCCAAACCAAAAGCCCACGAAATTTCCAGCTATACCGGCAAGTGTTATCAATATCCACAATATAGCAAGATCAGCCCACTGATTATTGGTCTCAAATAAAGCGGATGATATAATTCCCGGGCCGGTATTGGTAGTTGAACTGAAGATGCCTGTAACAAAAAGCAGCGCATCTCCCGGTAAAAAAAATCCTGCAAACAAACCTGTTTCAGCAAATACAATGAACAGGATCATCCATAAACCGCCATGCTCAATATAGAATTGCGGATTCAATAATTCTGTAAAACTGATGCCCATCATTTCCATAAAATCTACTTCATTATTTTAATTAAACAATTCAATCTGCTAACTCTCCTTCCCATTTACTTACGGCTGCAGTTGCCAGAGCGTTACCCAAAACATTAGTTGCCGTTCTGAACATATCGCAAAAATGATCAATAGGTAATATTAAAGCTATGCCTTCCGGAGGAATATTAAACATTCCGCAGGTAGCGGTAACTACCACTAAAGATGCTCTTGGCACCCCGGCTATACCTTTACTTGTGAGCATAAGCACAAGGAGCATGGTTAATTGTGTTCCCAAATCTAAGTGAATTCCATAAGCCTGGGCAATGGCAAGACTTGCGAAGGTCATATACATCATACTCCCATCTAAATTAAAGCTATACCCCAATGGTAAAGTAAAGGCAACAATTTTATCTTTACAACCAAAGCGTTCAAGTTCTTCAGTTAGTTTAGGAAAAACAGCTTCACTGCTGGTAGTGCTAAAAGCAATTAATAAAGGCTGTGCAATACGTTGCAATAAAACAGGCACTCTTCGCCTTAAAATTAATGTTCCTGCAAAGAGTAAAATTGCCCATAATAAAAAAATGCCCAGGATAAAATATAAAAGATAAAATGAATAAAATTTAAAAACCTCTAACCCTTTACTTGCTATAACTGAAGCGATGGCCCCAAACACACCAAGTGGTGCAAAGTTCATTACATAGCCTACCATTTTTAAAATGATATGCGATACCCCTTCCAATGCTTTTATTACAGGCCTTGCATAGCTCCCAATTGAGGTAGCCGCCACACCAAAAAAAATACTGAATACAACCAGCTGTAAAATTTCATTGTTGGCCATCGCATCAAAAACACTCTTTGGAAAAACATGCTCTACAAATTTGTTTATTGAAAACTCCTGTGTTTTGCCAATGAGGTCATTTGCCCCCGCAGTATCAGCGTTGCTTAGATCAATTGCTGATCCTGGATGAAAAAAATTTACCAGCAGCATGCCCAATAACAAACTTACCAGTGAAGCTGAAACAAACCAAAGCAATGCTTTTCCGCCAATGCGACCAACAGTTTTCAAATCCCCGAGCTTGGCGATTCCCACCACAAGGGTGGAAAAAACCAGGGGAGCAATTATCATTTGAACCAGTCGCAAAAAAATTGTGGTAAGGAGTTTTATATTAGCTGAAAAAGTGCTTATATAAGTTGGTGAGGCAATCTTGTGCACTGCATATCCTAAAAGAACACCGGCAACCATAGCTATCAAAATAAAAATTGTAAGTCGGTGCCTGTTAGCCGGTTTAACATCCATATAGCTATGATAAGTTTTGCAATATAATATTTAAAATGAGTTCACAACTTCATGTGTTCAAATAAGTTTAAACTGCATCTGCTTTTAAAATTTAATTTCTTATTTTTCCATTCTATTATTCACCAATACAAAACATCATGAGTTTATTTATAAAAAAACCTTTAGGCGCTTTGATGCAGGAAGCTGACCCGTCAGAAAAAGGGTTAAAACGAACATTAGGCGGAGGAGCTCTGATTGCTTTAGGCATTGGTGCAATTATTGGCGCCGGAATTTTTGTAAGAACTGCAAATGCCGCCGGTGCACATGCCGGCTCT
>JBDSAQ010000039.1:0-4032 GCA_039922095.1 Ginsengibacter sp.
AAAGTTGGGAGATGATTATACTTCAGCAATGCAACGCAGTATGAAATCATTCAAAGATCATGTATCAAAAGCACATCATAATGTATTTGTTGATTTTATTCTCCCAATGCCGATAAAAGGACTTTCAGATTAGTTGAACGGTAATGATTGCATAATCCCGTAATCTTAAATGCTTACCCAAAAACTGAGGGTCAAAAGTATTTTAGAACAAGAATATTAATGAATCAATGGAATGTATATTGTTGGACAGCAGATTAACAAAACACAAAAATGGATGAAGCCTGTGTATGGAAGTAGAAGCAATGTAGCGATTCAGCATTCAGAAGATCCGGCTAATCCGGTATGTTATATACACCTTTATTTAAAGCCAATGCAATTAGTGATATTGAAAAATTATTAATTAAAAAAATGAAATAAAAAAGTTATGGAAAAATTAATCACACACACCTATCATGTAGGTGGAATGAGTTGTGGCGGGTGTGTTGCAACCGTAAAAAATAAGTTGTCTTCAGCAAAAGGAGTAACATCCGTTAACGTGTACCTCGGCAAAAAGCAGGCGGAAATCAATTCATCAGAAGAAATAAAAACAGAAACGCTTCAGGAAGCTTTAAGTAAAACATATTATACCATTGATGAGGTTAGAGCTTAAACAATTTAAGGTAGCATTAAACAAATGAATATTTCACTAACAATTAAAAATTAAAATTATGCACATGTATGACGGTTACCACTTCTGGGGAATGCACCTGGTATGGTGGTTCATCTGGATATTTTTTCTAATCTGGATTTTCGTGACGCCCTGGGATGTTCCCGGCCAGAAAAAAAAGAACGACTCACCTCTTGATATTTTACAAAGGCGTTTTGCTTCAGGACAAATCACAAAAGAGGAATACCTGGAACAAAAAGCAATTCTTTAAAATGATCTTGCAAAAAATAAATCCAAATCTTGCAAAATAAATTAAACACATACTTAAATCATTCACCGCCTGAAAACAGGACGCTTACATGCCCTGCTGGTTGTTGAGAAGCAAAAAGATTAGTAACCAACCTCCGTTTGCCTAATAACAAAATTCCTTAAAAACATCTGCAAGGAGCAATTAAACCTTTGGGAAGATATTTACAAAACAAAAAAATAAACATTATGACTAATCAACAATATCAAAAATGCATAGATGCTTGTCTCGAATGTGCAACGGAATGTAACCATTGTGCCGTTTCATGTCTTGAAGAAAAAGATGTGCAATATCTTATAAAATGTATCCGGCTCGATTTGGAATGTGCCGTCATTTGCCGTGCATCAGCAGAGTTAATGACTTTAGGAAGCGCCTACTCATCTCAAATATGTGATTTGTGTGCCGCTATTTGTAACGCCTGTGCTAAAATGTGCGAGCAACATGGCAATATGGGAATGGAGCATTGCAGAGAATGCGCTGAAGCTTGCCGGGCCTGTGCCAAAGAAACCATGGAAGTTGCCGGGGAATCGACAAATAAAAATTACGGTATTCGTCAGGATGAATGTGCTATCCTCTCCCGTGCATCAGCTGAATTAATAAGCTTGGGAAGTTCATGGTCCAAACAAATCAGCGAGCTAAATGCAACCGTTTGTAATGCGTTTGCTCAAGAATTAGAACATCATGTAAATACAGAAATGAAACATTCCAGGGAATATTCCAAGACAGCTACTGAAGCGCATCAGCATTTGGAAATGCAGGATATTGAAATTAAAAAAGATAACGCAACTGAATCGAAAGATAAAGACCAGCCGGTACAGCAAAAAGAAACTATCAAAAAGACGAAAAAACACTCTTCCGCTTTATTGGCTGCTTCCATGGGTCGTAGTGCATTAGATCGTGTGTATGCACATTCGTCAAGTACCATAAGAGGCAGAAGCGGACTCGCCAATACAGGGACTATTATTACTTATGAATAGGTTTAGCCATTCCTGTTAAATAGCTTTTTTAAAAGAGCATTTAATATGGTTACCCGGTTAAGGGAAATTAATTAATAAAAAAATATTACTCTTATAACTGGTTTTAAAAAAAATAGAGAAAAATATTTTTAAGTAAAAGCAAAGAGCTTTTAAGAGTGACTTATTGTGGTGAATATTCAGATTTATTTTACAGTGGTTCATTGAAAATCAGTAAAAAAAAGATTAATAATAATTTTGCTAAGGAGTTTACCACAGCCATTAAATTTTCTCTAATTATTGCTTTTCCCTTGAATCTGTTCTATAACATTTTGCTTCCCTGGGCAAAAGCTCAAACATGTATTGCCCACACTCCTTTTATATAAAGAATCTTTCACAAGCTCAGGGTATTTCGTCACAGAATTTGTGGCTGCATGTTGGTTTTATAACCGGCATTTACCCCTTCATGCAATTTCCTGTTTTCTTCTTATCCCGGCTCGCAATGGACAGGTATGGAAACACGCGACCCCATATAGATAAAGTCAGGTCTTTAGGTAGTGAAGAATGCGTTATTCCGGGCTTCAAACTCAGCCATTCAAATGGGGTACGCTAAAACTCATTTAGCACTTGATGAAAAACAAGTACAGCCTTGATTTGCATCAATTCTTTAGGTTGAAGGGCTTCCTACATTTACTAAAGGTTAAATACAGGTCTCACGTAGCCTCATTCATAATTCATAATGTCAATTAAAATTAAAAAGAGTTTGGAAAAATTAATCTGATATAGAGCAGATAAATGTGATTTCCGGTGGATAGTAAAATTGAACTGTCAAGAGATATATTATTCTCTCATAATAATAAAAAATAAATACATGAAAATTTTATTAGCTACTGATGGCTCCGCACACAGCAAAGCAATGGTTAAACAATTTGCAGGCAGAACCTTCGCCCCCAATACCAAAGTGCGGATAATTTCTGTTTATGAAAAGCCTTATATAATGTATGCTTCTGCCATGGGAGTAATGAATGAATATAATGAGGAGAATGACAAGATCATACTAAAATCGGCAGAGGATGCAACTGAAAATGCACGCACTTCCTTACTTAAAAAAAATCCCAAACTTTTTATCTCTACCGCCGCAATAGAAGGTTATCCAAAGACCGTTATTATGGAAGAAGCTGAAAAATTTGCTGCTGATTTAATTGTTGTTGGTTCGCATGGTCACGGAGCTGTAGCAGGTTTTTTGCTGGGTTCGGTATCTCAGGCGGTAGCACTACATGCAAAATGTTCTGTAGAGATTGTACGTAATAAAAAAATAATTAGCACTTGATAATAAACAATAAACAAAATGAAAATAATATTAGCTACAGATGGCTCTGCACATAGTAAAGCAATGGTTAAACAATTTGCAGGCAGAACCTTTGCTCCCAACACCAAAGTGCGGATTATTTCTGCTTATGAAAGGTCTTATATGATGTATGCTTCCTCGTTGGGTGCAATAAACGTATATAATGCTGATGCCGATAAGTTCTTACTAAAATCGGCAGAGGCAGCCACTGAAACTGCGGCCACTATTTTACGCAAAATAAATCCAAAGCTTTCTGTTTCTACTGCTGTTATTGAGGGTTCCCCAAAGGTTGTTATCCTGAAAGAAGCTGAAAAATTTGGTGCCGATTTGATTGTTGTGGGTTCTCATGGCCACGGAGCTGTCGCAGGCTTTTTGTTGGGTTCTGTATCTCAGGCAGTGGCACTACATGCAAAATGTTCTGTAGAGATTGTACGTAATAAAAAAATAAATTTTAATTATCACTTAAAAACAAAACAATGAAAAAAAATCGAAATGAATTATTGTTTCATAACATAAAGCAAGGCTCCCAAGAAAATATGAGTGCAGAAACTTATACCTGCTCAATGCACCCGGAAGTAAAATCAGACAAACCAGGTAAATGCCCCAAGTGCGGAATGGAATTAATAAAGAAAGATTAATTAAAACGGGCAACAGCGATACTGAAGAACGGGCAACAGCGCATCTGAAGACAATTTTAAAAATAATAAAAGATGAAAATTCAAAAAACAATGGCCACAGTATTTGCTTCACTGCTTATGCTTGTAATGTCCTTTACAGC
>JBDSAQ010000040.1:0-22214 GCA_039922095.1 Ginsengibacter sp.
TATGAACCGCTATATCTGGACAATGGATAACAAGACAGTTTCAGAATCGGATAAGATATTAATTAAAAAGGGAGAAAACGTAAGAATTATTTTGTTCAATAACAGTATGATGCGCCACCCGATGCACCTGCACGGACACGACTTTAGAGTAATCAACGGGCAAGGCGAATATGCACCTTTGAAAAATATTATAGATATTATGCCAATGGAAAGAGATACCATAGAATTTGCCGCCGCGGAGTCAGGTGGCGATTGGTTTTTTCATTGCCATATTCTGTACCATATGATGAGTGGAATGGGAAGGGTTTTTAGCTATGTAAATTCACCGGTTAACCCCGAACTACCTAACCCTAAATATGCACAACGCAAACTATTTCAAGATGACAGAATGTTTCATCCAATGGCGAGAATCGGCCTGGAAAGCAATGGTACTGATGGTGAAGCTATGTTGGCAAACACCCGTTTTAAATTAAGTACAATGTGGCACCTCGGCCTACACGATATGCACGGATATGAAAGTGAAACAATGTTTGGCCGTTACTTAGGCAGAATGCAGTGGTGGTTTCCATATGTTGGGTTTGATTATCATTACAAAAAAGAAAGCGGGACTAAAAATTTATTTGGCAACGAAGACAAAAATTTGTTCGGCCAGGCAAGCAATAAAAACAATCGCAAAACTGTGGTGGCAGGTATAGCTTATACTTTGCCGCTGTTAGCAATTGCGGATGCAAGAGTTGATGGCAATGGAAAATTTCGTTTGCAGTTAAGCAGGGAAGATATTCCTCTTACCCCAAAAATCAGGATGAGTTGGATGATCAATACTGACAAAGAATATGCAGCAGGATTGCGATACATTCTTACAAAGTATTTTTCTGTTTCAACGCACTATGACAGTGATATGGGGCTGGGGGCAGGTATTACAATAACTTATTAAAAAAGTTGCGCTTATATTTTTATAGATTTAAAGCAAACAAAAAATGAAATTATATCATCCATGCTGTACTGAAATAAATTAAAAACCTCATGTTTTTTAAAATGATCTCATACCATTATAAAAGATTATTGAGTTTTACATATTGAAGTAAAATAATCGTTTTGGCATCCTTTATTTCCCCGGTATTAATCATATCCATAGCATCCTGAATATTTAATTCTAAAACTTCAATATTTTCTTCCTCACCTTCAACGCCACCTCCCTCAGTAACTTTCATGGATTTATCATACCTGGCAATGAAAAAATATAATACTTCTGTAACTGAGCCAGGCGACATATAAGCTTCAAATATTTTTTGTACATCAGTAATCTTATACCCTGTCTCTTCTTCTGTTTCCCGTAAAATACAATCTTCAGGACTGTCCTTATCGAGTAGGCCTGCACATGCTTCTATAAGCATACCAGAATTATTTCCATTAATAAAAGTAGGGAGACGAAATTGCCTGGTTAAAATTACTGTTCTTTGTTCTTTGTTATAAAGCAAAATTGTTGCGCCATTTCCTCTGTCATACGCTTCCCTCGTTTGTGTTTTTAAGGTTCCATCTTTTTTTAGATATTCGTAGGTAATTTTTTTGAGTACATACCAATTGTCCGAAAGAATTTCTGCGTTTAAAATTTTTATATTCGTCATTGGAAATCATTTTTGTACCTGCGTTTATATTTTATAAAATTTTTTACTAAAGATAAATATATAGTATCCCATGTTGCAGACAGATACCATAGGCTCATCGAAACTTCACTGATAACAGATTGTTAATTGAACGTTGTAGTATACGAAGATTATATTTCAGAAAATAAGGTAGTTAAAAAAAAATTGAAGTTAGCAAGTTACTATAATGCCATAATTTTATAATGATGTAATTATGATGATCATGTGGGACGGATATAAAAAAGGCTTTAAAGATTATTTGCAACTTGAAAAATCTCTTTCAGATAATTCAGTAGAAGCTTACCTGCAGGATGTAGAAAAATTAACTCAGTATATTATAGCTGGTAACGAACCAAAATCGCCAGACCAGATTGAGTTAAACGATTTGGAGAAATTTGTAAAATGGGTCAGTGAACTGGGGATGACACCTTCATCACAATCAAGAATAATTTCAGGGCTTAGAAGCTTTTATAAATATTGCTTACAAGAACAAATTGTTTTTAATGATCCAACTGCGCTGCTTGAAACTCCTAAATTAAAAAAAGCTTTACCTGATATTTTAAGTTTTAATGAGATAGAAAATATTATTTCACAAATTGATGTAAGTACCCCGGAGGGTGCAAGAAATAAAGCTATTATTGAAACCCTTTATAGCTGTGGCTTACGGGTAACGGAATTAGTAAATTTAAGGCTCTCATGTCTTTACTTTGATGTTGGATTTATTCGAATAACCGGAAAAGGAGATAAAGAAAGACTGGTACCTATTGGTGACTCTGCTATAAAATATATTAACCTTTATAAAAATAGTATCAGGGTACACACACAGGTTAGGCCAGGAAATGAAGATGTTGTTTTCTTAAACCGGCGTGGCCGCAAATTATCAAGAGTAATGATATTTATCATCATAAAGCACCTGGCACAGCGGGCCGGAATTACAAAAAATATTTCACCTCATACTTTCAGGCATTCGTTCGCAACTCATTTAGTTGAAGGAGGAGCAGATTTGCGTGCAGTGCAGGAAATGTTGGGGCACGAGAGTATTACCACCACCGAAATTTATACGCACCTGAACAGAGAATTTTTAAGAGATACTCTACAACAATACCATCCTGCATTTAAATAACAATCAATGAATATTGCAATCAGTACAGTTACTTCGGGTAAAGCTTTTTACTGTTACGGGTTTTAATACCAGCTTGTAAATGATTTCTGCCTGTACATACTTTTTCTAAATAAACTACAAGGGCAATCCCTGCAGTATATGCAATCAAGTCAATCAGCCCAAAAGAATTTCCAATAATTATTTTAGCAACTTTTGATTTTTGAAGCCCGAGCCTGCTCACAATATTAAAGTACTGTAGGGTTTCAACTGCATATGAAAATATTAAAACAGACAAAGCGGTGAGCAGAACAGGGGCTTCTATAAAGGATTTGATAAAGCAATAAATCAGGATTACAACTAAAAAATCACCGACGTGGGGTCTGATAATGCGATCATGGGCAAATTTGGCGATAAGAATTTCAATAACGAATATAAGTACGGCAAAAATAAAGTAGCGTCTGTTAAACTTAAGTGTTCCGCTTCGCATAAGGTTGCGCCTGACTATAATAAGTGCTTACCAATTATTTTCTCTCTATTAAAACTTCGTGTTGCTGAAAAGGATGTATCTCTGAGATATTTTTAACCCGATTGCGGTAATTTTTAAACATACTCATCCACATAAGCTTTAGTACACCAACTATCCCTTCTTTTACAATTCCCTTATTCATTTTTGATGCGCCATGTTGCCTGTCAATAAAAGTAATAGGTACTTCTTTAATTTTAAAACCAAGCTTCCATGCAGCAAATTTCATTTCTATCTGAAAGGCATAACCTACAAAAGTTATCTCTTCTAAGTTTATAGTCTCCAACACTTTTCGCTTATAGCAAACAAAACCTGCGGTGGGATCTTTAACCGGAATTCCGGTAAGTAAACGGGTATAAAAAGAAGCACCTCTGGATAAGCTTACCCGTGACCATGGCCAGTTTTCAATTTTACCATCTTTTATATATCTTGAGCCAACAGACATATCAGCGTCATCAATTTTGCAGGCATTGTATAAGTTTTCAAGATCTTTTGGATTGTGAGAGAAATCAGCATCCATTTCGAATATGAAATTATATCCCCTGTTAAATGCCCATTGAAATCCATGTATGTATGCAGTTCCTAAACCGAGCTTTCCTGTTCTTTCCTCTAAAAATAACTGCCCAGGGTATTTATTGAATAATGACTTAACAATTTGCGCTGTATTATCTGGTGATCCATCATCTATTATCAGTACATGATAATTTTTTTGTAGAGAAAAAACTGCTTTAAGAATATTGTAAATATTCTCTCTTTCATTATAAGTTGGTATGATAACAAGTTTCTCCAAAAGCCTGAACGATTAAATAATAAATCTACAATAATTATCTTAAGAATTTTTTTGATAAAAGTGTATTCACACGGATTATTCAGATTTTAACAGAGTGCGGTTTAATATTTCTGTGAGTTTTTGTTTGGTATGCAACGGAAAATCCCCTTTCATTATCCAATCATAATATTGTGGTTCTGCTTTTAAAACTTCACACACGGGTCTTCCTTTATGTTTGCCAAAATTAAATATTTCTACATTGTTATCCATAATCATTCTCCGGGCAAAATCCACCACAATTTCTTCACCGGTAAATTTTAAAATTGAATCCAGGGTACAGCCTAAATTCTCATAATGAAGTGTTTGGGCTTCCAATATTTCCAAGGTGGCAAGAGCGTCGGCTTCTGCGCTGTGAGCATCTATTAAATCTTTTTTACAATAAAACTGATACGCTGCCCCCAGAGTACGGCGTTCCATCATATGAAAGATATGTTGCACATCCACCATTCGCCGGTTTTTCATATCTATAGTTATTCCTGCTCTTAAAAATTCTTCTATTAACAGGGGTATATCAAAACGATTTGAATTATAACCAGACAGATCTGCATTATCAATAAATTGCTTTAATTCATTAGCTATTTGCTTAAAGATGGGTGCATCCTTTACTTTTTCATTAGTTATGCCATGGATATCGCTGCAGGCTTTCGGAATAGGAATTTGTGGATTAATAAATTTTTGTTTTACCTGCCTGCTTCCATCTGGTAAAATTTTTACAATGGCAATTTCTACAATTCTGTCAATGGCAATGTTTGTTCCTGTTGTTTCAAGGTCAATAAAGGCTAAAGGGCGTGTTAATACTAAAGGCATTTTATTGGTGGTTATTGTGAATATTGGAAGTTGATTAGTTATTGCCCATTAATTGTGTTCAGAATATCAATGCCCTCAAAATTGCCACTGCTCATCAATAATAAATTAGTATTTGAATACTGCTGGCGCTGTAGCCAGTTTTCCAATTCATCCTTTTCAGTAAGCACAACTAAATTATCTTTTTGAAAACCTTCAACCACTTTTTGTTTTGGCAATAAAGGTAAGCGCTTTAGTGCCAATGCATGGCCTGAGTAAAATACAAGCGCAATATCGGCCGGGTTCATTGTGTCTTCATATTCTTTCAAAAAAATTTCGTTGAGGCTGCTGTAGGTATGCAGCTCCAATATAGCAATTAATTTTCTATCTGGAAATTGTTGTTTAACGGCATCAACTGATGCTTTTACTTTGCTGGGCGCATGCGCAAAATCACGATATATATTACTTGTTTCAGCAGAGGATATTAATTCTAACCTAAGTGATGCCCCATTAAAACTACCAATAGCTTTTACAAAAATCTCTGTACTTATCCCTAATTCCTTACAAACAAAAAAAGCCGCATTCAAATTCATGAGATTATGATTGCCAAATATTTGTAAGGATGTTTTATTGTCTTCTATAATTATTGACGTTTTTCCATCTTCGATAAAATAATCAGGTAAGTGGTATGGCTGATACCTTATGTCAATCCTTGTATTTTTATTTATCAGCTTTTGCAAAGTTTCGTCAGTTTCATTGTATACCAACAGGCCTCCCGGGGCAATGGTATCCAAAAATATTTCAAACTGCTCTACATAAATTTCAAATGTGGGAAATATATTTATATGATCCCAGGCAATGCCGGTAATAACAGCAAGCTGTGGAAAAAGAAAATGAAACTTAGGCCGCTTTTCTATAACGCTTGCGGGATATTCATCAGCTTCGCAAATAATTACAGGAGCAGCAGTAATATTTACACTTTGATGAAACCCCTTAAGTGGTGCACCTGCCAAATAATCAAAATCTTTACATGCAAATTGTAACACGTGCATAATTATAGCTGTGGTGCTGGTTTTTCCATGGCTTCCGGCAACTGCTACCCGCATTTTATTTATACTTTCCTGGTAAATATATTCAGAGTATGAAAAAATTTGCAGGCCCAGCTCTTTGGCTTTTAAAAGTTCCGGGTTATCATCTTTTGCATGCATACCTAATATCACAGCATCAATCTCACTGGTAATTTTTTCAGGAAACCAGCCGGGTGATGCTGGCAAAATACCTGCCTTATGCAGGTTGCTCTTTGCAGGATCAAATATTTCATCATCACTCCCTGTAATATTATTGCCCTTTAATCTTAATGCAATTGCCAACTGATGCATTACACTCCCGCCAATTGCTATAAAATGAACATTCATCTTCTAAATAAAAATATAATTTTTACAATACAATTTAAGTTTCAGCGTTCTTACTACTCATCTATAACCTGTAATTTATTATCTTTGCGCTAATCATTGCAAAATAATTTTTTCAACAAAAATCAACTAAAATGAGGAAAATAATTTTTGCATTGTTACTAATTTCATTTGCCGCGTTAACTACATCTTCCTGCACCAGCAGCCGCAGGAGCAGAACAGGCTGTCCTATGGCAGCAGGAATTATACATTAAATCTGAATACATGCTTTGGATCAATTTAGTTAGGGAAGAACAATTACAGGAAATCAAAGATAAATCAAATCAAAAACCCCAGGTAATTTTCAAATATAGTTCCCGGTGTTCTCTAAGCGGCGTAGCTAAAAACCGCCTTGATAAAAGCACCCCTCCTGCCGGTATGGACTTTTATTTTCTTGATCTCATTAAACACAGGGATATTTCTAATAAGGTTTCACAGGAATTTAGTGTGTATCACGAATCTCCGCAGGTAATAATCATAAAGAATGGAGAGAGTATTTATGATGAAAGCCATACTGCCATTAATATGCAGGAAATTGAGGCACATGCAGCATAATAAAACTTAGTGGTTTATAAATCTCATCAGCACTATATCATCCTGGCTTAGCTCCAATACATTATTATCTACAACGTACCGGTTTATTTTAAGCAAAACCGATAAAAATAGCCTCTCATCATAACCGGCACAGGCCATCTCTGTAGTTATTATTTCTTTGTTAATGGATATAAAATTATCCTTAATTGTAAATTTTCCGCTCATACTATTACAGCCTGTATTACCGGTAAAAGTTTTGTCATCAAAATTTATATTGATATCCGGGGAAACATTCCATTTATTTGATGAGCCCCAGAGTTTTTCTAACTCCCATTTGCCGTTTAATTTTATGCCCGGGGTTTTCTCAACCGCTATTTCAGGTGCAGGTTCAATAACTGCCGGTGTGGTTACAGGCCTCGCACTTCTGCAATTGAAAAGGATAACAGCAAGTAATACGACAAGAAAAATATTTTTCATTAATTTTTTTAAATTCATTTTTACCTAACTTTCTAATAGCTATGAGGCATGCCAGAATAAGTCATGGACTTTAAGCTGACAATATCTTTAAATACCGTATTCCACCTTAAGTAAGTTCGTACAAGTTACTGTAGCTTTAGCCTTATTACTTTCATACCCCAGTTCAATTAGCCTGATAGTGTTATAGCCATGCTCAGGTTTTTCTTTTAGCTCTGCATCATGTATAATTGTTTGATACAGGTTTATATAAAATAAACCAAAGTTGCCTGGCAAAGACGGATATTTCATTTTGGTATCCTGCTCATCTATTTCTGCATGTAACAGTCCATATTGATCACTATTTTCAGTTCCCCAATCAGGTGATAACGGCAGAACTCCTTTCTTTAATAATTCTTCCTGCGGATCTTCCCCGTATTTTATAAATGAACCCTTAATGCCGTGTATCATATAACGTGGACCCGGCTCACGTACAAGCATACCGGCTCTTAAAATAACTCTTGTAAAACCATAATCCAGTCTTAAATCAAAAAAGTCATCAGCCCTGGCATGTCTTCTTTGTATGCGTATATCTGCGGTGATAGTTTTTGGAATTCCAAATAAATACAGCGCCTGGTCAATTAAATGTGCCCCAAGATCAAAATAGATCCCATTACCCAGGCCGCTTTCCTCACGCCAGGCATTAGGTTTTAATGCAGGACGATACCGGTGATAATGAGCTTCATACTCATGAATATCCCCCAACAATTTTTTGTCAAGTATTTCTTTTATTGTAATAAAATCAGCAATATACCTCCGATTCTGATAAACACTTAATACCCGGTTTGCCTTTTTTGCAATATCAATTAAATTAAGCGCCTCGGTTGAAGTAAGAGTAAAAGGTTTTTCCAAAACAACATGTTTCCCTTTCAGGAGAGCTTTTTCAGCATAAGGAAAATGTGTAACATTTGGTGTTGTAATTATCACCAGTTCTATATCACTTTCTAATAACTCATCAAAGCTTCTCACAATTTTTGCGTCAGGAAAAAGCTCCAGAGAATCGTTTTTATGTCTCTCCAAAATACTTACTACATTGTACTGTTCCAATACTTTTAAAAACGGGCCATGCATAAATTTGCCTGAAACTCCAAACCCCGCTATACCAACATTAATAACTGACATATTCAATATTTAAAAAATATTCTTTAATAAATTGCTTAACAATGCTAAGGTCATTTTTTATATTGAATGAAGCAATTATTCATAATGTTTTTTACTTAACTACTCCCTGGGATACCTTTCATTTACAATTCTTACCTTCATCTTTTACAACTATATAAAGGATTTTAAATACCATAAGCATTATGGAAGTTCAAATTGAAAGTAGCTGGAAAAAAGTGTTGAAAGAAGAATTCACCAAAACTTATTTTCAGCAAATAGTCACTTTTATTAAAGCTGAAAAAGCTTTAAATAAAATAATATATCCCCCCGGCACCTTAATTTTTAATGCTTTTTATAAAACACCATTTAGTAACGTAAAAGTTGTAATACTTGGTCAGGATCCGTACCACAATAAAGGGCAGGCTCATGGACTAAGCTTTAGCGTTCCCGCCGGAATACCCAAACCTCCCTCTCTTATAAATATTTTTAAGGAATTGCAAAAGAATCTTGGTATTCCACCACCTGTGGATGGAGATCTGGAAAAATGGGCTGAGGAAGGTGTGCTGTTGCTAAATGCAGTATTAACGGTGAGGCAAAATGAGCCGGGTAGCCATAGCAAAATTGGCTGGATAAATTTTACTGATGCAGTTATAAAAAAACTTTCAGAAGAAAAAAAAGGAATTGTTTTTTTGCTTTGGGGAAGGTTTGCACAGGACAAACAAATACTGATAGATGAAACCAGGCATTATGTTTTAAAAGCAGCACATCCATCTCCGTTTAGTGCTGATAAAGGTTTTTTTGGTTGCGCACATTTTTCAAAAACTAACGAATTATTGATGAAGCAGGGACAACAACCTATTGACTGGAAATTATAGTTGCACCAAAACAATCATCTATGAAAATCTTAAAGGAAATACTGGGAAGAGTTTTTGCTTTATGGGCACTATTGATCTTTATTATTACTATGCTACCGGTAGCGCCGGCGATGTGGATAATTGGTTTGATAAAAGAACCTCAGCGCACAGAAATATTTCGCAAAATTTCCAGGGCTTGGATGAATATCTTTTTTGCTGCTACAGGTTGCAGTTTGAAAATAAAAGGAATAGAAAATTTTAAGCAGGATGAGAATTATATAATTATCTGCAACCATAATTCTTTTATGGATGTTCCTATATCTACACCATTTATTCCCGGGGCAAATAAAACTATTGCAAAAATTGAAATGGCCCGTATACCGGTATTTGGATTGATTTATAAAAGGGGCGCTATACTTGTTGACAGAAAGGATAAAGCCAGCCGGGCAGACAGTTTTAAAAAGATGAGAGATGTGCTTGCGATGGGCATGCACATGTGTATTTACCCTGAGGGAACAAGAAATAAAACAACAGAACCTTTGAAAGCATTTCATGACGGGGCTTTTAAGTTAGCTGTTGATACAAAGAAGCCTTTATTGCCCGCTGTTATTTTTAATACAAAAAGAGTATTACCCACAGAGAAGATATTTTATTTTTGGCCATCAAAAATGGAATTGCATTTTCTGCAGGCTGTTCCAATAAATAATTCTGATCTTGCTGAAGATTTAAAACTCAAACTGTTTACATTAATGAGTTCGTATTATGCAGCACACTATAAAGCATCATAAGTATATCTTGTCCTGTTTATTTTAAGGTCTCTTAACAATCCTGATTTTGGACTAATATTAATACTAAAGAATCTATACCTGCCAATGGGTGATAAATTAATTGCCATTTGCCAGCAGTGCATATCTCTTGAAATTGAAATTGCCACTACACCTACCTCGCTTGTAGTAAGATTAAAAGAACCATTTAATCCTATTTGCCATTTGGGCGTTAGGTTAAGCGTTCCACCTCCATTTATATCCTGGGAAAACTCTGTTCTAAGTCCGGTTCTGTCTGCCTTAAATACTTTATTAAAACGCAGTGCGTATGAAAAATTGACTGACCATGGAATATTAAAATCAGCATATTCTCCCGGGTTATTTCTTATATAAGCAAGTTCATTTCCATATTCATCATCAGTATAGCCATTCGTTAGTGGATAATCATTAGTTCTGGTTTCAGGTTTTTTTGGAGTTGATTTATCTTTACTACCCCCATCAAACTGACTTGAGACAGAAACATTACCACTTATTATCCTGCCTAAAGAAAGTGGCTTTCTTTTCCAGAGAAGGGTTTTTAACCGATTGCCGGCTTTATCGGCATCATATGGATCTAAATTAGCACCAGCTGTAATATTGAATTTATCAAACAAATTACTTCTGAGAGATAATGAAAGATTACTCAGTTGAAAAGAGTCAGACATCAAATTATAATTCCCATTCAAACTCAGCCCATCAATTAAACTGATTTTCTTTAAAGCATTTTCACCGGTATCTTTTTTATTGAGCACTTTCATTTGTATATTATTTTCAATCCCAAAAGATATTCCACCAAACTTACCTTGCCCATAAGGACTAAAAACATTGCCGCTAAATACATTGGCCTCCTCAAATCTTTTAAACGTATCAACCTGGGTGGAATAATAATACTTCTTATTAAAATCGGGCTTATAATTAATACCAATTGTTGGTCTTATCTCATGGCGTATTGCCTGAATTCTGGCAGTTTTACTTTTAGCGGCAATTAACCCAAATATTCTTGTAGATATTCCTAATCCAAAATTCATATCCCTTGCCGTATAAAATCCTTTTGTTATAGTAGTATCCAGTTTTTTATTTACATTATCCCATCTTCTTACAAGCTTTCTCTGGTACCATGTTTCATCATAACTAACGGAGGGGCCTATTTGAAATACTCCTATTTGCGGTAACGAAATACTTATGGGCACCGAATGGTGTGCACCCCATTGAAAAGTATCTGCTATATGGCGTAACAGGTTTTTTGCAGTATCATAAAAAGAGAAAAGACTTTTAGCATTTCCATTATATGCCACTCCAATATTTTCGTACCATTTAGGTGTACCCACAAACTCTTTTTTTCTAAATGGATATAAAGTTTGTACGTTAAAAGCTACATCCGGTAGATTAACATTAATAAGTTTTTGTAAAGTGTTTTGATTATGGTTTGCGCTTACTGTAAGGTTAAAAGGCTTGTCTTTCCATGTTTTAGAATACACTATTGAAGAAGAAAGCTGGTTGCTGAAATTTCTATAAGGATTATTAGGTACAAAAGAATTAAAGCTGCTGCTTCCGGCATTTACGTTAGCCGCAAAAGTAACGCCGGGCCTTGATCTTGTGTCAGCTGAGTGACTCCATGTTAAATGATAGCTCCTGTTTTTTGAATAATCCGGGTCTCCTTTAAAGTTATATTTGAAGCTTTGTATATCAAAAGAAATATTGCCCTGGTACCTGTATAATTTTTTATAACGTGGATTTATATTCATAGTCCAGCCGCCATAAGAATATATATTCCCTCTTAATATTACATCCCAATAATCGCTCAGTACTTTGTAAAAACCCAATCCTTCAAGGCCTAAGCCTAATTGTTCATTAGAAGTAAAAGTGGGCATCAAAAATCCTGAATGCCTGCCCTGGCTTAGGGGAAATATACCAAAGGGTAAATAAATAGGGATAGGCACTCCTTCAAATTCAGGATGCACAGGGCCGCTTATAGCCACTTTTTGATTTATGAATTTAATCCGGTTACTGATAAAAGCAAAATGCGGTGTATCTAAATTACATGTAGTAAAGCGTGCCTTTTGTACAAAAAATACCTGGGGGTCAATCTTTTTTATGGTTTGTCCGTACACATAAATTTCCCCCTGCTGGGTATAAGTGCTTTTGGTAATTCCTTTGCCCGACTTTAAATTGAACTTTAATGAATCACTGGTTGATGTAAAATCTCCCTGTTTAAAAGTGGGCATTGATAATACTCTGCCCAGGCTGTCTCTTCGTATGGAAGCCGTTAAATTTCCGGTTTGCTGATCAAGCTCAATTACCGGTGCGCTGAGGTCATTGTCTTTATAATGTGTGGTTGTTTTTTTTCCGTACAAAGTTATTTTTTGAGAAGGCACATCTAATACCATAGAATCTTCTGCATCATATTCAATGGGAGCATCTAATGAATCCCTGGAAATTTTTAGATTCATAGTATCGTTCATTCCAATAACTAAAGAATCTTTTCGTTTAATAGATATTGAATCTCTGGCAACAATCAATGAATCTTTTTTAACAAGTGCTAATGAATCTTCTATATTTTTTTGACTGATCTTTGAACGAATAGTGTCTTGTTTTTCCTGTGGCTTTATTTTAGGAAGAGGCACTTTATTTTTACGGGGTTTAGTTGTATCAGTGAGATTAGTTAAAAGATTGTGAAATGAATTTTGATATAAAGGCTTATCTCTGCTTTGAGCCGTAAATATTATAAACAGTGCCGCCAAGAGCCATGCTGATATATATTTTGAGTTAATTTTGTTTGTGTGGATCATGGCAGTATTAACAAAAATAGTTATAATAGCTATAAGGATATGTGAAGATTGATCCCGGTTAATGATCCTTTTAAAACAGTAATATTAAATGTTGAAAGCAAAATATTTATTTAAAATCAGTCTTTCCATACTGTATATCTTCTCTTTTACTTTATTAGAAACTTATGCCCAGCAACCTAAAAAAATAAAGACGATTATAGTAGATGCAGGACACGGAGGTTCTGATGCCGGAGCACATGGTGAATATGAAGGATCTCTCCGTTCACGGGAAAAAGACATAACACTTGCAATTTCAAATAAACTGATTGCAGAGTTAAAAAAGCAAATGCCCGGCACAACTATACTTCCTACAAGAACTTCGGATATTACCCAGCCTGTAAAAGAAAAAGCAAAGTTTGCAAATGATAATCATGGCGATTTGTTTGTATGTATACATGCAGATGCAGTAGCCTTAAAAACAGGATCAAGGATAATTGGCTACAAAACACAAACTTATACTACTACAAAATGGGTAGGTAAGGGTAAGAAGAAAAAAAAGATTGTAACTCCGCATACCAGGGAAGTCGCCATTAAGGAATATTTTAAAATACCTACCACAAGGAAAGGGACAAGTACATTGATATTTACTGCACAAAGAACTAATGAAAAAATAAAGGCTCTCCAAAACAGTGACCTCCTTTTTGAAACAGAACAAAACGATAGTTCATTAGATATAAATTATGACAGCCCCGAATGGAAAGCAAATGCTTTGTTATATACCCAGAATTATTTTAAAAAAAGTTATAAGCTTGCTGCTGCCGTGCAACAGGAAATTGCCAATATGGGGAGAGAGGACCTGGGAGTATGGCAACGCCAGAAGGGAATTTGGGTTTTGCAGGCAACACAAATGCCTGCAATATTGATAGAGACGGGGTTTATTGCCAACCCTGATGACGAGCGGTATCTGAACAGTGAACAAGGGCAACAGGAAATTGCAGAAGCCATAACTAAGGCATTAATAAAATATAAAGATCAGGTGGAAAACCCTAAACCAGTTTCCGCAGAACCCCAAATGAGTACTTCTTCAAATTAATTTATTTGCATCTCAAATTTATGTGAAATGGCATTATTAACCAATCTATTAACGACGTTCCCTTTTTTGTATATCAATAATGATAGCGTATTTTCGTACCCTTTTATGCTATCCTATTATCCGGGCAAAGCACACACAATAAACCAAAAAAATGAAAATAAATAATGAAACCAAGATCGGTGTTCTTGCTGTAGCAGGTGTGGCTGTACTTATTATTGGCTTTAATTTTTTAAAGGGCAAAAATCTGTTTAAAAAGGAAAAATATCTTTATGCGGTCTATGAAGATATACAAGGGCTTACGCAATCAAATCCTGTGGTAATAAACGGATTGCAGGTTGGTAACATAGCCAATTTAAATGGGGGTAAAGATGTAAAGAAAATTATTGTAAGTGTAAATCTTACTCAGGATATTAATATTCCAAATAATTCATTGGCTGTTATAAATCCTAATTTGTTGGGAAGCACATCGCTGGAAATAAAATTAGGTAATTCAAACGTTTATCTTAAACCCGGGGACACACTTATTACATCACTTAGCGGCGGCGCTTTTGATGAGGCATTAAAAATGATCAATCCTGTTTTGTATGAGGTAAGAAATGCAACCAAATCCCTCGATTCTGTTTTACACATTATAGGAAGTGTATTTGATCCTGTAACAAAAAATAATATAAGGGGCATTTTGGAGAACCTGAATACCACAACGGCTTCATTTGCGTACACCGCAGCCTCACTGCAAAGCCTGATGAATCCGCAAAACGGGGCACTGGCTAAATCATTAGATAATGTAAATGCATTTACCAATAACCTCGCTACCAACAATGAAAAACTAAATGGCATAATGGCTAATGCCAACCAGGCTTCCGCTAATTTTGCAAGCCTTGATTTTAAAAAAACGTTGGTTACTTTAGATAATGCAGTTAATGAATTTAAAGCAGGTATTCAAAAAATAAACAGTAAAGAGGGTTCTTTAGGTTTATTGCTTAACGATACTAAAATATACGATAATCTCTCTTCCACCACCAATAAAATAAATATTTTATTAGATGACATAAGAGTACATCCAAAAAGATATTTAACCATTTCTGTATTTGGTAAAAAAGATAAAGGCAATTATATAACTGCTCCGCTTATTGATGATACTTTGAAAGTTCTTTCTACTGTTGACACAGTAAAACTTCGTTAAAGAAACGAATGACTAAACCGCTTTCTTTTAGTTTCATATTGATTTTATTTCTTACTGACTCCTGCTTTGCACAACTTCCATCTGAAACGAGAGTAATTGAAATTATCGATGGAAACAGTCTCAGGCAAAAATCTATAGACTCAGTAAATAAGTTGGAAACTATTGCTGGTAATGTGCTTCTCAGGGAAGGCTTTACAAAATTTAGCTGCGATAGTGCTATTATAAACAGGCAGCAAAATACTATTGAGGCTTTTGGTAATGTACATATTAACGATGCTGATAGTTTGCATACTTATTCCCAATACCTTAAATACTTTGGCAATGAGCGTGTTGCTCATCTTACAAAAGATGCAAAGCTTACTGATAAAAAAGGAACGCTGCTTACCCAGGATTTAACGTATGATTTAGCTGCAGGTATAGGGATATATAATACCGGGGGTAAGGTAATAAACGGATCAACAGTACTTACAAGCAAAGAGGGTATTTACTATGCTGACACTAAAGATGTATATTTTAAAAACAATGTAGACCTTACAGATCCCAAATATAAAATTAAAGCCGACTCGCTTTTATATAATACCCAAACCCAGGTAGTAACTTTTATAGGCCCAACAAACATTAAGAGTAAAGAAGCAAATATTTTTACCACACAGGGAACTTATGATCTTAAAAATGGTAATGCTTTTTTTGGTACCCGCAGTCTTGTTACTGACAGCAGCAGCCGGATTTACCAGGCTGATAGAATTGCAATAGACGAAAATGCCGGACTTGCGGAATTGGAAGGAAGAGCCGTAATAAAAGATTCAGCAAATGGGGTTATAGTTACAGCAAATCATATTTATCTTAACAATAAAAACAGTTCATTTCTTGCGGTTAATAAACCAGTAATGATAATTCAACAGGAGAAAGACAGTATTTATATTTCTGCAGATACCTTATTCTCAGGATTTACTACAAGCATTTATTCGCAAGCTTTGGCGAAAAAAAATGATTCAGTAAAAATTGATTCAACCGGAAAAATATTTCGTTCTGGTAAGCCTTTACAAGGAGACACTGTAAAAACAATATTGAAAATAGATAGTTCCCAAAGACGTATCACTGATACTTTAAAAACTTCATTCATACCAAAACCTGTACTCAATGATTCTTTACAGTCAGATGTATTAGTAAACAAAGACAGTGTAGTAAATTTACATAGGTCAGATACTTTAGCCAGGGATATTATAGATTCACCAGTAAACAATATTATCAAGCAAAAATATTCAGTCAACGACTCATTACAACGAGATACATTAAAAGGCACAAAGGTGATTAAACTTAACAGGCCAGATACTGCGTTCAGATATTTTTTAGCCTTTCATCATGTAAGAATTTTTAATGATTCTCTCCAAAGTGTATGTGACAGTTTATTTTTTTCAGGCCAGGATTCGGTGTTTCGCTTATTTCAGGAGCCTGTTGTATGGAGTGGAAAAAGCCAGGTTACCGGAGACACGATTTATTTATATACAAAAAATAAAAACCCAGAGCGCCTTTATGTATATGACAGTGGAATGATAGTGAATGAAAGCCATAAAGAAATTTACAACCAGATTGCTGGCAAAACCATAAACGCATATTTTAAAGACGGCGCAATTGATTATGCACGTGTTAAAGGACAAAAGGCTGAAAGTATTTATTACGTACAGGATAACGATAGCGCTTATGTTGGTATGAACAATTCAACAGGAGACGTTATTGATATGTTATTTTTAAAGGGAGAGCTTAATAAAGTAAAAGTTATAAACGACGTACATGGCATCATGTATCCTATGAGACAAATCCCCGGCGATAAAAAGTTTTTGAAGGCTTTCAAGTGGCTTGATAAAAGAAGGCCAAAAAATAAGCTGGAACTTTTTGAATAAGAAATACGGATGACATCCTTTCAAAGGATGTCATCCGTGAGACAACAAATTAATTCTCCCGGTGAATTAAAAAATCTGCTAACTCACGCAAAGGTTTTTTTCTTACTGATAACACTGCTATTTCCTGGAGATGATATAGTGATTTTTGCAGGTATTTATCTTTCAGTTTTTTCGACCATTCATCGGCCTTACAATCTTTATATATCTGCAAAATTTTATCTACTTTATCAGTAGAATTATTTTGAATCAAATTCTTAAGTTCCTTAGACTGTGCTCCAGTAGCCACTTCCATGGCATGTATAAGCAGAAAAGTTTTTTTGTTTGCAAGAATATCACCGCCTGTAAGTTTTCCGAATTTTTCGGGATCGCCAAATGCATCTAAGTAATCATCCTGCACCTGGAAGGCTATCCCAAGATTTTTCCCGAACTCGTACAGGTGTTGCTGATTTCCTTCTCCTGAGCCACCTAATAACGCCCCTACCTGTAGACTTGCGGCCAGGGATACAGAGGTTTTTAATTCAATCATATTTAAGTACTCATTAAAACTTACATTTTCTTTTTTCTCAAAATCCATATCCAGTTGCTGCCCTTCACAAACCTGCCTGGCAGTGTTATTAAAAAGCCTGATCACTTTTTGCAGGTAATCAATTTTTATTTTATTAAGATAATCATAGGCAACAACAAGCATCACGTCGCCGGAAAGCAATGCTGTTGAGTCGCCGAATTTTGTATGTACTGTTTCAACACCGCGGCGCAGCGGAGCCTTGTCCATAATATCATCATGTATCAAAGTAAAATTGTGAAACAGTTCTATAGCCGTGGCTACATGATATGTATCAGGGTTAATTTCATTTACGAGTTCATTCCCCATTAAACACATAACCGGCCTTATTCTTTTACCGTTGAGATTTAAAATATATTGAGAAGAATCGTAGAGTGTGGCCGGCTCAGGAGGAAAATGGCGAACGGTGAAGATTTTTTCAAAAATTTCGTAAAGTTTCCAAAATGAATACATTTCTTATGTAAAAATTATACAGTAAAAAGTAAAAAAGATAATGACTGATTTATTTTTTCTTGCGATTTTTGGATGTTTCTTTTTTTGGCTTCTGCTTTTTGCCTTTCAGGCTGTTATTAGCAGGCTGCCTGTTATCTTTTTTTTGCACCCATTCAAAATCCAATTGCCTTTTACCGAGGTTGGCTGATATCAATTTTATCGTTATTAAATCTCCCATCCTGAATTTTCTTCCACTTCTTAGTCCTGCTAAAGCATAATCCGTTTCGTCTAATCTAAAATCATCATACTCTGAAAGGTCTCTTACTGAAACAAGCCCCTCGCATTTATGCTTAACAGTCTCTACCCAAAAACCGAATGAAGATACACCACTGATCACTCCTTCAAACTCATCTCCTATAAAGTCCTGCATAAATTCAACCTGTTTATATTTATTGCCTGCTCTCTCCGCATCCATTGCAGCCCTTTCCTTTTCACTGCAATGTTTACATTTCTCTTCCATTTTTTTATCAGGTATAATATTCTTATCAAGTATCTCCTGTAAAACTCTATGCACCATTATATCTGGGTAGCGCCGTATTGGTGAAGTAAAATGACAATAATGCTCGAAACCCAAACCATAATGCCCAACATTTTCTGATGTGTAGATAGCCTTAGCCATAGTACGTATGCCAAGCTGCTCCAATACATGTTGTTCAGGCTTTCCCTTTACATCCATAAGAAGCTTATTGAATGATGCAGCTACAGCCGCTTCATTATTCATATCAAAGTGATAGCCGAATTTTTTAGCAAATGCTGCGAAAGGTTTTAATTTTTCATCATCAGGAGTATCGTGTATACGATAAGGGAATGGTACAGGCTTTTTATTTATATGAATTTTTGAAACATGTTCAGCTATTGTTCTGTTGGCAAGCAGCATAAATTCTTCAATCAATTGATGAGATTCGGAGCTTTCTTTTACAACAACCCCGGTGGGTTTAGCATTTTCATCTAATATAAATTTTACTTCAGTAGAAGAAAAATTTATAGCGCCATTTATAAATCTTTCGCTTCTGAATTTTTGTGCCAGGGTATTGAGCAGCAAAATTTCTTCAGAATATAGGCCTTCCCTGTCATCAATGATCTGCTGAACTTCTTCATATGTAAATCTGTGATCGGAGTAAATGATGGTTTTACCTAACCAATATTCTTTTACTTCAGCATTACTATTTATTCTGAAGATTACTGAAAATGTGCATTTATTTTCATGCGGCCTTAATGAACACAGTTCGTTGGAGATCTTTTCAGGCAGCATAGGATTTACCCTGTCGGGCAGATACACGCTTGTTGCTCTTTCATATCCGCTCTTATCCAATTCAGTTTCGGGCTTAACAAAATGACTGACATCGGCAATATGTACGCCTATCTCATACTCACTACCAGAGATTTTTTTAATTGAAAGTGCATCATCAAAATCTTTAGCATCAACGGGGTCAATTGTAAATGTGAGAATATTTCTGCAGTCTTTTCGTTTACCAATCTCCTCTTCATTTAGTACATCAGAAAGTTGCGAAGCTTCATCAAGTACACCTTTTGAAAATACCAGGGGAAACCCACTTTCAGCCAGTATTTCCTTCATGGCCATATCATTCACATCTTTTGCCTGTATAACGGAGATAACTTCTCCTTCAGGATTTTTTGCATCTTTATCCCACTTGAGTAAACGCACTACAACTCTGTCATTATTTTTCGCACCGTTTAAATTTTTTAGGCTGATATAAAAATCAGGCATCGGCTTTTGGCTATCAGGTTTAAAGAAGGCGAAATTTTCACTCACTTCAATATCCCCTATAAATTCAGTTTGTTTACGTTCAAGTATCTCTTCAATCCGTCCCTCTGTTCGCTTTCCGCGGTTTTCACTGATCTTTACTCTAACAGTATCTCCGTGCAATGCCCTGTTAAAATCGTGTGGCCTGATAAAAATATCTTTATCAAACCCTTCAATAATAACATATCCAATGCCGGAACGTGTTACGTCAATTTTTCCTGTTAATAATTTTTTGGCGGGCTTAGTGGTTTTACCAGGTTCCTTTTTATTCATAAAGACCTATCTCCTGTCTGTGCAGATTAATAAATGTTGTGTGCAATTTACGCAAACTTATCTGTAAGAAAACAACCGAAGCACCTGGGGCATCTTAGAGACCAAGCACATCAAATTAAGATCATTATTTTACACAATAAAAAATGAGATAGAGGGTTTACTGTTATAATATTACTTTGAGATAGAAAAAGTTATTATCTTGATTAAAAAATTTGAATGATTAAAAAATTAAAAGACTGGCTGTTTACACTTACAGATGCTAATATCAGGCGTATCAAAAGTGAAGGATTAAGCTATTTAAATAAAGGTGCATTGCTGGAAATGAAGAAGGTGGTAAAAAGAATAGAATCAAGGAAAGTTCCCGGAATTTTTGTTGAAACAGGTTGTGCTTTAGGCGGAAGCGCACTACTAATAAGCTTAAATAAAAAAACAACACGGCAATTTTTTGTTTATGATGTTTTTAGTATGATTCCTGCTCCGTCTCAAAAGGATGGGTCCGACGTAATAGAAAGATATGAGACAATAAAATCAGGAAAATCAAAGGGAATTAATAATAAAAAATATTATGGATATGAAGAGAACTTAAAAGCAAAAGTTGAAAATACGTTTAGTGAATATGGAGTTGACGTAAATACAAACAATGTAAAACTTATTGAAGGCTTATATGAAGATACTTTAAGGATAAATGAAAAGGTAGCTTTTGCTCATATTGATTGCGATTGGTATGAATCTGTAATGATTTGTTTGGTTCAAATTGCTCCCAATTTAAGTACAGGAGGAGTAATAATTATTGATGATTATTATAGCTGGTCGGGTTGTAAAACAGCTACTGACGAATACTTTGCTTCAAAAAATAACCAATTCCGGTTATCTAATAAAGCAAACAAACTCCATGTAGAAAGAATAAACTAAAATCTTAAGTTCCCGCAATCTCAAATATAGTAGCACCTTTGTTGAAAATTTTACATCGTTATTCAGGTTGTGTTGGCCATGCCAAATGTGTACAGGATGGTTAAGAAAGTAAGGAATTAATATAGAGGTTTTGAATCTTTTCTTTTTTGAACCAGGCATACATCACGCTATTTAGATAATATAGGTTTAGTATGAAAGATAAGATATTGTCTGTGTTTGCATTTTTTAATGATTATATCAATAAAGGACATGGGCGGAGCGTAAAAGTTAAGAGAAATATTTTAGCATCTTTAGTCATTAAAGGCGGTAACATTACTATAGGCCTGATACTTATTCCACTAACTATACATTATGTAAATACAACTCAATATGGAATATGGCTTACTCTAAATTCCATTATAGGCTGGTTCTCCTTTTTTGATGTGGGGTTTGGTAATGGACTGCGTAATAAATTTGCCGAAGCCATTGCAAAAGGAGATGATAAACTTGCACGTATTTATTTAAGCACTACTTATGCGGTATTAGGTATTATAGTATGTGTATTATTAATTATTTTTTTTTGTATAAATAACTTTCTTAACTGGGCTGCAATACTTAACACCCCGGCAAGTATGGCTCACGAGTTAAGCATATTAGCTTTATTAGTTTTTTCTTTTTTTTGCCTGCAATTTGTTTTACAGTTAATAACCGTTATTATAACTGCAAACCAACAATCGGCCAAGGCCTCTTTTTTTAATTTACTTGGCAGCCTGTTTTCATTAATTGTTATTTTCATTCTTACTAAAACAACATCGGGAAAATTAATTTACCTGGCGCTTAGTTTAGGGCTTGCCCCGGTTTTAGTACTTACGGCTTCAAGTATTTGGTTTTATAAGCATGAATATAAAAAATATGCACCTTCATTAAAATATGTTCGTTTTAAATATGCAAAAAATTTATTGAATTTGGGGATACAATTTTTTATTATACAGGGAGCTGCAATAGTTGTTTTTACTACTGATAATATTATAATAAGCCAGCTTTTTGGCCCGGCTGCGGTTACACCTTATAATATTTCGTATAAATATTTTACAATAATCCTTATGCTTTTTTCCATAATTATTAGTCCTCTATGGAGTTCTTTTACACA
>JBDSAQ010000041.1:0-5673 GCA_039922095.1 Ginsengibacter sp.
AGCCCCCTGTCCCCCAACGGGGGAACCTAAATTCGGTAGATTATTTAAAATAAGTGGCTTCATGCAATTCCTAAGTTCTTTAGCACTAATTAAATTAAAAGCAACTATAAAAGTTGAATAAACTCATAACCTAAGTTCCCCCGTTGGGGGACAGGGGGGCTACAATTAAATACCTGAATGCCCACTTCCGTTGGATAGTATAATTTTTAATGCCCGCCTGTTGTAAAATATTCATCCATTCTTTTTTTTTGAACCCTCTTAAAACAGAAATTGGAGCATCATTTTTTACAAGATATGATTTGGAAAAAACTTTTGTTGCCAATTTTATAAAATGATAAGCAACAGGATGACGGTGCAGATCATTTATAAAAAAACCAAGTGTTGAATTTGTCTTCATCCATCTCATCATCCCAATAAGTTCATCATCAGTAAAGTGATGGCAAAAAAGAGAAGAGAAAATTATGTCGGGTTTATCTTTCATAAATTCTACTGACTTATAATCAGCATGAATGAAGTTTACATTTTTAATCCGGGATATGGTTTGTGCATAGGTAATACAATTGGCATTAATATCAATGCCTGTAAAGCTTGCGGATACTTTTTTTTTATGACACCATGTGTTAATTGCATTTAGGTTATCCCCGCCACCACAGCCAATTTCACAAACTGAGACTGACTTCTTTTTTTGAATTAATTTTTTGAAACCCCCGATAGTAATCGAATGACCCCCAAGGTGAGTATTAATAAATTCCAGTTCCTGCATGTTCTGCCTTATATCAGCAAAAGGAATATCTTCTTTATCTAAAAGTTCTTTCTGGTATGAGCGCTGGCTATAATTAATCATTAGATAAAATAAATGTCTCCATAGTAAGACCGGGGCCAAATGCAGCGCCAAAAATATTTGTTTTTGGCATTGATTTATTTTTTAACTCATCCATAATTTCTTTTAAAACAAATAAGATTGTGGGAGAAGACATGTTGCCATAATTTTTTAAAACATTATAAGATTGCCGCAATGCCTCTTCAGTAACAGCAATACTTTTTTGGATAGAAGTCAATATTTTTTTTCCTCCCGGATGAATACACCAATGTGAAATATCAGTTTTATTTAAGGATGAATATTGCAATGCATTTTCTACCAGGCCATTAAAATCTTCTTCAATGAGATCCGCTACATATCCGGTTAATTTCATTAAAAACCCGGAAGATGATAGTTCCCAACTCATATCTTTTTTTCCTTTAAAAGAAACTTCAGAATAAAAATTTTTAATGTGCAAACCATTTAATTTATAATCATCATTTGTTACGAGCACGGCTGCTGCGCCATCACCAAATAACAGGCTTGATGTAATATTATCTGCAGTATTTTCTTTCTGAAAATGAAGTGTGCATAACTCCGTACACACAATTAAAATTTTTGCATTTTTATTTTCGTTGCACAATGCATCCGCAAGTTTAAGTGCATGGATGGCGGCATAGCATCCCATAAAATTTACAGAAGTTCTAAAGATATTTTTTTGAAGGCCTAAAGCTTCCATTACCTGCAGATCAAGCCCTGGCGCACTCATACCTGTACAACTTACAGTTATCAGGTGAGTGATCTCTTCTTTAGTAATCTTTCCATCAATACATTTTTCAATGGCATTTTGTGAAAGTTGCGGGGCAGTTTTATTGTACCATTTCATTCTTAATTCCAGGTCAGGAAATGGTTCCAGGTTTTCAGTGGCGGGATAGAAAGTCCATTGGCCAGCCTGCAATCCATAATCAGCAAGAACTGAATACCTGGTATTAATAGTGCTTTGATGGTACAGGAATTTCAGCTTTCTTTTATCAGCTTCATTCATTGCATACACATTCTGCATAAAAGCCAGGATATTTTTCTGCTCATGCCTGTATTGCGGTACTGCAGTTGATATTGAAACAATCTTACTCAAACAAGTGTATTATTAGTAACGTTATAAATCCAAGATTTGTACAGGAAGAGGCCAATAAATTCATACGCATCGTATTTTTAAAATTAGCTTCTTTTTCATTAATCCAAACTTTTCTAAACCATATAAAAAAATATACAAGCACGGGCAACATGAATATCTGCAAAATAAAAAACCTGTTAAGTTCAAGGTTTAAAGCATATTGCAAAGCCAGCATACTAAATGCCAATGCATAAATAATTCCCGTAAAAGTAAAAGTGCCTCTATATCCTAATTTATAGCTGATGGTTTTTACTCCATCTTTAATATCTTCTTCGTGCTGATAAATTTGGGTAAGCGGATAAAAGCCACCAATTAACAAACCTGCGGCTATCAATCCAATTACGGGAATATGTACTGTGTGGTTGCTTTCGCTACCGTGATATACCAAATAAAATGTAACCGCACCTTGAAAGATTACCACAGTTAAGTAGCCAATTATTGGGAATTTCTTCAGCCTGATTCCTCGGTAACTGTAAGCCCTTGATGCCATTATATAGAAAAAAATTCCGGCAGCAAAAATCCACGTAATAAAAAAACTTAGTGTAACAGCAATGATATCCATAACAACAGTTACATAAAATAATTGTTTAGTTGGCTGCAAAGGGTTTTTCAGGCCTCCGATACTTCCGGTATCTCTGTCCATGTAACTATTATAACCATTGCTTGCAGGGTATACCAAAAGATGAAGAATAATAAAAACAAGAATAGCATCTTTCCGATTGATGTGAACTACCTGGCTTAGTGCAAACCAGTAAACAGGCATCAGGAAAAAGGAAAAATGAAACCGAAGAAGTTGAAGGGTTGAACGGGAATTTTTATTCACTTCTAAAAGTAGGCTAAATTTTATTTTATTATTCCAGGGAATGTAACGATGCTTTATTGAATAATTTAAACTATGCATCAATAGTTCTTATAAATTTGTAAATGCCTAAAATATTTCAATATCTTAATTACAGTATCTACATTTATACAAAGATCATTTACCACTTCATATACATATTTTTATACAAGACAGGCAGGTTAAAGTTGAATTACTCTGGGTAGATTCTGAATTAAAAATAATTTTTAAAAAAATAAAAGGGTATAAACCTTTAACTAATGCTGAATGTAAAGAGGTTGCTATCTTTGTTAAGCTGTACGAAAATAAAATAAAAGAAAAATGGGACAAAATAATGTACTACAACCAAGCCGTAAAAACAGAAGTAATAAAACAGAAAATATAAGAGTTACCGGCGCAGTTTTAATAGAACCTTTTGTATTAAAAGTTTTTTTTAATAATAGCGAATATCGAATAATTGATTTTCGGCCTTTTTTTAATACTCTGAAAGGGTATTATGAAAAATGGAATAAACCTTCAGCTTTCAAAAAGTTCAAAATTGAAAATGGAGAATTATGTTGGGGCAAAAATGCTGATGTACAATTACATCCAGTTGATGTTTATTATAATTCTTTATTACATCCCCTGCACGATCAGCTAACAGAGGCAATAATGATCATTTAGTTTCTCCCACACATCCGGCTAATCCCAAAAAATCCCAGTTCAGACAATCGCAGTTCACACCAGCATAGTTACGGGGTTCTCTAAAAACTTTTTAACCGTTTGCAGGAAAGCAGCTCCTACGGCCCCGTCCACGCTTCTATGATCACAGCTTAAAGTGACCTTCATAAAGTTAGAAACAGTAAACCCGTCACCTTTTTTAACAACCACTTCTTTAATTCTTCCCACAGCTAAGATGGCGCTATCCGGTGGATTTATAATTGCAGTAAATTCTTCAATATCCATCATACCAAGATTAGAAACGGTGAAGGTATTTCCGGTAAAATCCTGTGGTTGAATTTTTTTATTTCTCGCTTTATCATAAAGTTCTTTTGCCTCAGATGCAATTTGAGAAAGCGATTTCTGATCTGCAAAACGAATAACCGGAACGATTAACCCCTCAGGCAGTGCGATCGCTGAACCGATATGTATATGATTATTTTGGCGGATAAATTCTCCCCCGTCCGTACCGGCACGCCCGCCTGAACCGGAACGGGCAGGGGCGGGCATCCAGCTGCTGTTAACTGCAGGATGCTGGCGAAGAGCCGTTGCACAGGCTTTAATAACGAGATCGTTAAAAGATATTTTAACAGGACTAACTTCATTTATAGATACCCGTGAGGTGAGAGCATTGTCCATATTTATCTCCATAGTAAGATAAAAATGCGGAGCTGTAAAATTGCTTTCGCTTAACCTGCGGGCAATCGTTTTGCGCATTTGTGTAAGCGGAATGTCGGTATATCCTTCCTGCCCTGTTTGTGTAAAAGCCTGAACAACTTTCGGTGGTGCAGCTTCTTTTTTACTTTCTTCCTTGGCTGCAGGTGGAGCAGCAGGAACGTAGGTGTCAACATCCTTCTTTATAATTCTTCCACCGTCGCCAGTACCATTTACTTTAGAAATGTCTATGCCTTTTTCAGCGGCTAATCTTTTAGCCAAGGGAGAGGCTTTTACTCTTCCGTTTACATTATTATCTTCAACGTGGCCTTCTGTTGCAAATGGTTGTGGAGATATTTTAGAGGTGTTTAATTCCTGTTCAGCACTTTCTGTTTTTTCTGATTTGTGATCATCCATAGCCAGATTTCCTGTAACTGCACCCGTAGCTTCGGCAGCAAGAAATGATGAAACATCAGTACCAGGCTTACCAACAATAGCAATGATATCATTCACTTTAGCAGCTTTACCTGCCTCTACTCCAATGTATAATAATGTACCTTCTTCGTAGCCCACAACTTCCATTGTAGCTTTGTCTGTTTCTACTTCTGCAATGGTATCGTCAGCTTTTACGGCATCCCCTACCTTTTTATTCCATTGGATTATTTTCCCTTCTGTCATAGTATCACTAAGCAAAGGCATGCGAATTACTTTTGCTGCCCCAGTTACCTCTATTCCGGCGGCTATCGGATCTCCGCTTTTAAAGGAGACTTGTGGAGGAATACTTTCGGGTTTCTGATCTTGTTTTTCTTCAGCAGGCTTTGGAGCAGCACCATTTAAAAGCGGTTTATAATCTTCGCCCTCTTTTCCTACCACTGCAATTACATCATTTATCTTTGCACTGTTTCCTGCTTCAACTCCGATATATAATAAAGTCCCTTCCTCATATCCTACTACTTCCATTGTGGCTTTATCTGTTTCTACCTCGGCAAGTACATCATCGCTCTTAACCTTATCGCCTACTTTTTTATTCCACTGTATAATTTTGCCTTCAGTCATTGTATCACTCAATAAAGGCATTCGAATAGCTACAGCCATAAATTATTTAAAATTATAATTGTAATAAAGAAGTGAAATTAATGCAAATTGTGTAAACAGGATACAACGGTTTTAGTACCCGGAACCAAATTTCTTTAAAGATCAAGGTCGAGTTTTAACCTGTCTTTTAACTCTTTCACTAACGGGTATTCCTCTATCATTTTTAAATATTGCTGCTTGGCATTTAAATGTTTTTCTAATGGTTGTTTATTATCATTTTCTACAACAACTACTTTGTAAGTAAGAAAACGATTTTTAAAATGTAATTGCAGATGCTCCAGCAAGGCAGCCCTTTCATTTTCTATAAACTTTTGCTGGATATTACTTGCTGTTATTATTTCTATATTATTATTATCAATTATTTTTAAAGTGGATGATTTAAAATTAGCAATACCGGAATTGTTGTTTTGTTTC
>JBDSAQ010000042.1:0-2897 GCA_039922095.1 Ginsengibacter sp.
TTGTATTTTCTGTGCAGGATTTTGGGCGTGGGATAGATATTAAATACAAAGACAAAATTTTTGAGCGTTATTTCCAGGTACCAGGGAGCAGCAAAACAGGTACAGGATTAGGCCTTGCCATAGGCAAAGAATTTATAGAAGCCCAGGGCGGCCAGATATATTTAGAAAGTGAAACAGGAAAAGGAAGTACATTTTACTTTAAGCTGAATGTGGCTTAGCGATATATTTTTTTACCCTTTGCTCTTGGGGTTTAATTTTAATTAGTACTATAGACAGTGTTATTATAAAACATTATAGATCAAACTGAGCCACATCTTTTGATGCTTTATATAATCTACAGCTCGCTTATCCATTTTTTAAAAACGGGGGCGTTTTCCTGGCTTACAATAAGGGGTTCGTTCAATGGCAATGTTAATGTCACTAAAATTTTGCTGTTTTCTATAGTTTTAAAATTTGATATATAGTTTGCATTAACAATGAATTTTCGGTTAACCCTAAAAAATAAAGCAGGGTCAAGTTCGTCCTGCATTTCGGCCAGGCTTTTTTTCTCAACCATATACTTTTTTTTCTCCTTATCTACTAAAAAAACTATTTTATATTCAGAAAAAAAGTACATAATGTCTTCTACACGAACAGCAATAAATTCAACTCCTTTGCGAACTACTATTCTTGTTTTTTTATTATTCTGGCGATTAATATACTCTAAAAGAGAAGCATGATTGTTTACAAAGTGAGTTTTGAGCTTATTGTATTTTTTTATGCTGTTATTAAATTTAATCTGATCTATTGGTTTTAATAAATAATCAATACTGTTATATTCAAAAGCCTCAATTAAATATTTATCATAAGCAGTAATAAAAATAACAGGGCACTCTATATTGCAGCTTTTAAAAATATTGAATGATAATCCATCAGATAATTGAATATCCATGAATATAAGATCGGGGGCCGGGTTCTGATTAAACCATTTAACTGAAGCATTAACACTGCTTAAAGTTTGTATAACTGTTACGGGAACCTTACTAATATTCAGGCAATGGATAATGTTGTCAACTGCCGGTTTTTCATCTTCTATAATAACTGCTTTCATCCTTGTAAATTTATGATAGGAAGTTTTACTGTAAAAAATTGGTTGGTATCAACGGATATACTCCTGTTTGTTATGAGCCTGTAGCGGCTATCAAGATTGGCTAACCCTGTTTTTGACCCCGGCTCTATAAAGCTTTTATATTTAATCCGGTTACTTACTATTATTTGATTCGCTGAAACGCAAACCGAAATTACTAAAGGATTCTCTTCATCAAACTCATTATGTTTCATTGCATTTTCAATTAAAGTTTGCAATGAAATGGGAGGGATTAATAATTCTTCAGCTTCCATATCAGTTATTTCAATGATCATCCTTATAGTGTCATCAAACCTTATCCTGATAAGATAAAAATAGTTGCTTATGAATTCTATTTCTTCTTTTAATAACACAAGATCTTTCTCTTTATTTATAAGAATATACTGGTACACCTTAGCCAACGTATCATTATACAACTTTGCATTTGTGGGATTTGAGGAAATAAGGTATGACAGTGTATTCAGTGAATTAAAAATAAAGTGCGGATCAATCTGGCTTTTTAGAACACTAAGCTCAGCCTGTGTTTTAGCAAGATTCATTCGTTCTACCTTAGATAATGCGCTTATTTTTTTTCTGTTTAAAAGATAATTTTCATAAATAATGGTAATGAAGGTTGCTATAGATGCCAATACCAGTGTGGCATTAAACAATATGTGCCCGGTTGTATTGTTTTCTTTAAAAAGTAGTGTCCATAGCTTTAACATGCCTCCTACAAGCAGTACCGCATAAGTGATTGTAGAAATAATTATAACAATTATGTATTTATGATAATCAATCTTATCCAAATTCATTTTGCTTTTTATTGCTAATATCACCAGGATGTTACCTTTCCATAACGCATAAACTAAAAAAACAAAATAACCATACTGTACCAGCAATAATGCAATGCTGTAGCGGCTATTTATAATAAGGCCCGATATATTCGGAAATGTAATTGCTATCAGGGGTACAGAGATTAATTTTACTATCCTGTCATCTACTTTGTGTGCTATGTTCATATTGTCTTTAGCCGGTCGGTATTAATTGTGTAATTTAAATAAATAATAAGCGGTTATCTATTTCAAATGTTAGTATAAGAAAATGCAAGCCTCTTTTAAAAAAATATAAATATTACGGTAACAAAATTTAATGGGTTAGAATATATTTTTAATGCTTGAGTATATTGCCAGGGTTGTTTTTTGTTACTTACTGCATTTTTTCATATCAGAATTTTGCCGTGTATGTGTAATTAGTAATCTTCATGAATATATATCATTTAATTTTTTCTAATAATAATCAATATCGGATTACCCGGCATGCAATTTTCTGGTTCATATGGATTGGGTATTATACTCTTTATAGTACTTACGCAATGGGTGACCGCCTTCCCATAGTAAACCGTTTCCTTTCTTCTTTGGTAGAAGTTAGTTTATCCACAACAATGGATATGACTTTTTGTTATGCTATCATTTATTTTCTTCTTCCGAGATTTTTATTTAATGGAAAATATATAAGTATGATTCTATTATGGTTATTGTTCTGCATGATTTTTATCGTGGTATTCGAACTATACCTGCAACAGGTAGTTCCTGTAATAAGAGGTAGGTTTAAATTACCAAAACCTTCTCGGATAAAGGATTACGAGTATATATTTTTTAGTTTATTCAGCCAGATAAACATGGAAGGTTGTATGGCTGCCGCAATTAAACTTGGCAAAATCTCCTTTATAAAACAAAAAGAAATTGATCTTCTAAAAAATGAAAAAATAAAGCTGCAAACTGAAAAAGGCAAT
>JBDSAQ010000043.1:0-12430 GCA_039922095.1 Ginsengibacter sp.
AAATATCCTTTAAGTGTTCAATAGCATCTCTTCCTTCGCTATCATTAAGCATTTCCACAAATCCAAAGCCTTTGCTTTTACCGGTTTCTCTATCCATAGCTACCCTGCATGAACTAACTGTTCCAAACTTTTCAAAAATTTCTTCCAGTTCTGCATCATCAAGATCGTAAGGCAGTCCTGCTACAAAAAGTTTCATAAAAATATTTTTATTAAAAGTAATTAAACTTACCGGTGTTAAGAAGTTATTATATATGCTTACTAACTACTTATTTCAGACTGGGAAACTGTAAGGAACATTATACTGACTTTAATTATGGCAAACAAGAGCAGGGCGTATCAAAGAGATACTTGCTGCTGCAAGAAAGAATTAAAGAAGGCGATGGTACATTTATAATGATACTTCCTGCCCGGTTTTGGCAGATTTATAAATTGCTTCTACAATTCGGATATCCCTCAACCCTTCTTCACCCGGCACCAGCACCGGCGTACCCTGTTTAATAGCTTTTGCATCATCATCCATTTGTTTTGCCTGTTGCCAGGGTACATCGTATGGATAATGAATTTCGCCTAAAGGACTTCGACCTTTCAAGCCATTGTACGATGAATAAGGAGCCATATTAATTGAACCTTTGGCGCATTCAATATCCAGGAAATTAATATTTTCCCCGTAACTCGTTTTAATATTTGCTATCACTCCACCAGGGAACTCCAGCACAGCAACCGTGGTTTCGTCAAGGCCATCTTTATAAACCTCTGGCCTGGTAGTAGATGTTTTTGCTGATATTATCTTTACAGGTTCCATACCTGTGCCCAGCCTTGCACCCTGGATGGCGTACACACCCATATCATACATTACTCCCCCACCCATTTCTTTTTTTTGCTTCCAGTGGTTGGTGCGGCCATCATAATAACCAGCAGCACAATCAAGCTTTTGAACTTTGCCGAGCAATTTCTCATTTACTATTCGCCGGTACTCCTGTGTGTTTGGTTCATGATGAAGGCGGTAACCTATTGCCAGGGAGCGTTTATTTTTTTTGCAGGCATCAATCATTTCCCGGCACTCCTGCGCCGTTACCGCCATTGGTTTTTCGCACCATACATGTTTACCTGCATTGGCAGCCCTTATAGAATATTCCTTGTGCATAGATGGGGGAAGCACCACATACACAACATCAATATCCGGGTTATTGGCAATCTGATCAAAATTTTGGTAGTTATAAATATTTTTATCAGGGATATTATATTTTGCTTTCCATGCCTCAGCCTTTGAAGGTGTACCGGTAACAATACCGGCCAGGTAACAATCCTTAGTTTGTTGCAATGCAGGCGCCAGTAAATCGGTACTGTAATATCCTAATCCTACTAATGCCACTCCCAGCCTGTCTTTTACGGGGGCGGTACACGCTAATAATGTATTTGGCGAGTAAAGAACAGCAGCTCCGCCAAGTGTAAGGGCTTTTATAACTTTTCTTCGTGATGTGCTATTCATGGCGTTAATTTTAAGTAAGATAAAATTAATGAATGTTTTAAAAACCGGATTTGAAATGCGAAGAAACTTTAAAATTAAAGTGTTGGCTTGCACAACCTGAATACGGGTACATTCCAAATTCCTCCTGCTTGTGACGCAACAAAAGCAGTATACACAAACATTGAAAATTAATTTGTTAAAGATGGTGTATATACAAATGACGTGAAGGGGCTGCCCGTCATTGCGAAGGCCGTCCGTCCTTGCGAAGAGTTTCGGAGATTTTTGCCGAAACTCTGCGGCAATCTCATAACAAACTTTGCCATTGTAATAACTCGTTTTCAATTATGAACCTTACCATAAGATTGCCACATAAACATGCTGGTTCCTTTCAATTCAAACCATCACATAATGAGCATGTTTATTCGCAATGACGTGAAAGGGGATTGCCACATAAACATGCCGGGTTATTCAAATTCCTCCTGCTCTGGGCGCAACAAAAGCAGTAACACAAACATTGAAAATTAATTTGTTAAAGATGGTGTATACAATTGTCGGTGGCTGGTAGGGACACCAGCCACGAGAGCAGAAACCGGCATTTGAAATGCCGGAAAATCTTAAAATTAAAGTAGCGGCTTACTTAAACTGAATGTATGATTCCCGAAAATTTTTAAGAAATGTGGAGATTAAGCCAGGGAGATACTGAACCTTCAATTTTGGAAATTGCATCTATAAGATCATCGGTTCCCAGGGGTTTGGTAATATAGCCATCGGCGAAATTTTTATATGCCTTTTTTATGTCAGATTCAGAAGATGAAGTAGATAACATAATCACTATAATATGCTTTAGCTTTTCGTTTGTTTTAATGTATTGAAGTACATCATGCCCGTTTCTTTTAGGAAGATTGATATCCAATAAGATTAAATCCGGATGTTCTATATCAGAATATTTACCTGCTTTGTTTAAAAAATCAATTGCTTGCCTGCCATCCTTTACTACACTTATTTTGTTAACGGTTTTTGTTTCTTCCAAAATTTCCGTTGCAAAGAAAATGTCGGCCTCATTATCTTCTACTAATAAAATATGTATTTGTTTCATCTATATGTTTTATTAATTTCAAAAATCAAATACATCATCGCTTTTCAAGTCAATCAATTTTAATTTTAGTAATTTTTGTGTAACCACTCATGGGCCTGATAGTTCCTCACTATTATAAAGATTCTCTTAAACAAATTGCATTAAGCTGTTAAATAACGATTAAAGGCAGTAAATATTATATTGAAGTAAGTATACAGTCCTTACCCTATTCAACTCTACTTATTTACTTCCTAATGCTCACCAATTTTTTACAACCCTGAAATACTTTAGTACCATTAGCTTTTTTAAAGCGATAAACATATATCTGCAACCTTGCGATTAATGCTTTCGTAATATCCTTTCCGTTCTAAATTTAAAAGAAATCAGTTGTAAAATATTATTTTATTATTTAGAAATGGTGAAATAAAAAGTGCTGCCCTCTCCTTCCATGGATTCAACCCAAATTTTACCTCCCAAATTCTCTATGATCTTTTTGGTAATGGCAAGTCCAATTCCGGTACCGGAAAAATCATCCTTGCTATGAAGCCGTTGAAAAATGGCAAATATTTGATTAAAATATTCATCCTCAATCCCTATCCCATTATCACTTACTGCAAATTGCCAATGATCTTCGGATTCTTTAGAAGTAATGCAAATGCGGGCAGGAATATCCTCCCGGGTAAATTTTAAAGCATTCCCGATAAGATTTTGAAAAACCTGGAGCAGCGGCACTTTATAATTATTGATTACAGGGAGTTCACTGAACAGGATAATTGCATTTTTCTCCTCAATTTGCTTTTGAAACAAAATTTGAATTTCATTAATTAATTTATTCAGATCAAGATACTCAGGGCTATCCCCGGTTCTGCCTACTTTTGAAAATTCCAGTAAGTCCTGGATAATCTGTCGCATTCGTTTAGCCCCGTCTACTGCAAAATGTATATACTTTTTACCTTTTTCATCAATGAGTTTATTATACTTTTTATCTAATTGTGTAAGAAAACTTGTAACTGTTCTAAGAGGTTCCTGCAAATCATGAGATGCCACATAAGCAAACTGCTCAAGCTCAGCATTAGATTGAGTAAGTTCTTTAGCTTGTCTCTCAAGACTTTTATTTAGATCCTTCAAATGGAACTCAGAAAGTTTACGATCTGTAATATCCCAATTTAGTCCAATCATCCGGATAGTATTTCCTGCATCATCTCTTTCAATCATTCCGGTAGCCTTTATATGATGAATTGATTGATCGCTCCATATAATTCTAAATTCAGTATTATAATCTCTCTTACCTGTAACAGCCATTTGTATATCTTCATTTATACGTTCCACATCTTCCTCATGCAGCCTGGAAATCCACCCTTCGTAGACCAATCCAAATTGCTCGCTTTTAATATTATAGAGCTTGTACATACCCTCATCCCATATAAGATTGTTTTTTTGTATATCCCAATCCCAAATACCCATACCGGCGCTATTGGTTGCAAGCAGCAACCGGTTGGTGAGTGATTTCATTTCTTCACTGGCTTTTTTTCTTTCTGTAATATCATATACCGTTCCCACAAGCATAGTGCAGTTACCATTTTCATCTATTACCGGCGAAATTGATACGCAACCCGTTTTCTTTCCTGATTGATATTCTGAAACTTCTTCCCAACTCACTGTTTTTTTGTTTGTAAGAGCCTCCCTGTATTTTGTTAATACCAGTTCCAGGGAAGGTGAGGGAACAACATCGTTTACATATTGCCCTACTATCTGCTCTTGCCTAAGGCCGGTGATTTTTAAAAATGTTTGATTTACTGAAATGAATTTAAACCGGCTATCTGCCTCAATGCTCAACACAAAAATAATATCAGCTACTGTGTTGTATATTATCTTAAGCTGTTGTTCTCTTACCTCAATTTTTTTACGTGATACAACCTGTTCAGTTACGTCAACAGCAAAGAAAAATATGCCTTCTATTTTTTCTTCGCCGTTTCTATAAGGCTGATACCGGAGATTTAAATAAACATCTGTAAATTTTCCATTTCCTTCTTTATCTATTTTTAAAGGCATTTCATCAGCGGAAAAAGGTTCACCTGTTGCATAAACATTATCTAATAATTTAATAAAGCCCTGTTCTTCCACTTCAGGCATTACTTCTTTTAAGGTTTTACCAATTATATCTTTTTTACCTATTAATTTTAAACAAAGGGGATTAGCCATTTCATATACATAGTCCGGGCCTTTTAAGACTCCCATAACAGTTGGGGCCTGTTGAAACAAATTATAAAACCGCTGTCTTTCAATTTCAAAAGCTTTTTCCAGCCTTTTTTTCTCCGTTGCGTCTTTAGCAATGCAATAAATTAGTTTATCATTATCATCCCATTTCACTGACCAAAGTATGGGTACTACACTTCCATTTTTATGAACGTATCTGTTTTCAAACATGGTATATGAAACACCACTCATAACCTCTCCAGCCCCCTTAATTGTTCTTTCTACATCTTCAATAAATACAAGGTCTATAAATTTTCTGCCCTTTAATTCGTAAGGTGTATATCCAAGAATGCGCTCTGAGGCTGCACTTACGCTAACGAATCTTCCAACTTCATCAATTGTACAAATAATGTCTAAGGATGAGTCCATTATACTATTAAGGCCATTTAATGCGCCGTGTAATTCATTGGAAGTAGTAAGAATTTTTTCTTCTGTTTTTTTACGTTCAGATATGTCCCGTATAATCATGGAAGTACATTCCTGTCCATAAGAATCCTTAAATACTACAGAACTAATTTCACCAGGAAATTTGCTTCCGTCTTTTCGCATATAAGTAAGCTCCCCCTTTGCACTCCCTGTGGTTTGATGTTCGTGAATGAGAGACATAACCCTTGAATCAGAATTGTCTGCAAGTCCAAACCTCCCCGCCTTGCATATTTCTTCTTCTGTCATTCTAAACATCTCACAGGCCGCAGGATTTGCAGCCAGAATTTTTCCATCAGTTACGGTAAGAAGAATTCCATCCATACTGTTCTCAAAAAAAGCACGGTATTTTTCTTCACTTTTTTTTATCTCCGTTTGTGCTTGAATGCGATCAGTAACATCGCGGAAGTTAGCAACTATACCATTTATAACAGGGTCATGAAACATATTAATGATAGTAGCTTCCAGCCATACCCACCTTCCATCTTTATGTTTAATGCGGCTCAAACTCCCGATAGGAATACCAGGGTGTTGCAGGCATTCAGCCGTTTTATGTGCAGCACCATTCCTGTCATCCGGATGTAATATTTCATGCATGTTCAATTGCATGGCCTCTTTTTCTGAATAGCCTAAAACACGCTGTATTGAGGCAGATGCATAAGTGGGTGTGACTTCCTTGTCCAGTACTACAATAGCATCTGCACCATTTTCAACTAATGCACAGTAATATTTTTCTTTTTTTATCAGCTCATTTAAAAAAATTTCCCTTTCCCTTTCCATTCTAAATTTTTCTAACGAGTTATGAATGGCAGTTGGCAGCCTTTCCAGCCTATCTTTTAACAGGTAGTCATCTGCTCCTCTTTTAATTACATCTACTGCAAACTCTTCTGAGATAGCAGCAGTGATAAGTATAAAAGGTATTTTTATCCGGGCTTCTTGAAATATAATTAATGCTTCATGTGAATTAAAAGAAGGAAGAGAATGATCTGAGAGTATAATATCCGGAGAAAAATCTTTTAAAGCTTTTATGAAATTATCTTTTGTATCTACTACCAGCCTTTCGCAATCAATGTTTCCCTTTTTTAATACTCTGCCTATAAGTTCGGCGTCACTGCGTACATCTTCAAGATGTAATATTTTTAATCTTTTATTCATCTATAAACTATTACCATTTACGGGCACTGTTGTAAATTAATAACTGACCAAACCCAGGCGTGTAATTGATTTGAACCCCCCATATCTTCTGTAATAACACTATTTTGATATTTGTTTTGGAATTGTAAAATAAAAGGTGGCCCCTTTACCTGCTTCGGATTCTACCCAAATGTTGCCTCCATGTTTTTCAACAATTTTCTTGCAAATGGCCAGGCCAATACCGGTTCCTTCATATTCTTTGCCTGTATGCAGCCGCTGAAAGATGATAAAAATTTTCGTAAAAAATTTAGGGTCAATACCAATGCCATTGTCTTTTACATAAAATTGCCAAAGTTCAGGTTGTTCATTACAGCCTATTTCAATTTCCGGTGAATTATTGTTGTGATATTTAAGCGCATTTTCCACAAGATTAGAGAATAACTGTTCTATCTCTGGTTCCACTGCTTGTATTACGGGCAATGGTTTTACTCTAAAATTTGTTCTTGTTACTGATATGGGCACATTGAGCTGTTTTTGAAGGGTGTGAACCAGTTTATTACAATCTATATTTCTTATACGTTCATCGCTGTTGCCGACCCTGGAATATTTCTGCATGTCCTGTATCATTCCTTTCATCCGATCAGTTTCATGCATTGCAAAATCAATGTACCGCTTATTACTTTCAGGCACATCAGGCCCTAATTTCTTCTCCAGCAATTGCAAAAAACCTTTCACTGCCCGCAAAGGATCCTGCAGGTCCATAGAAGCTGTGGTAGCAAACAGTTCCAGCTCAGTATTGGAAGCGGCTAATTGTTCAGCTTTAACTTCAAGGTCATGGTGTACTTGTTTTAGCAGTACTTCTACTGTTTTTAATTCGCTTATATCATGAAAATTTTTTACAATCCCGTTAACATAGGGATCATGCAACATATTGGTTAATGTTTCTTCAAGCCAAATCCAATTTCCATTTTTGTGTTTTCTTCTGCATACCTGCCCGTTTAGAGATACCCCTGGTTTTGCAAGACATTCAGCCATTTTTTTTGACACAATTGCCCTGTCATCAGGATGTGTTATTTCATACAGGTCTAATTTAATAGCATCTTTTTCAGAATAACCCAAAACGCGTTTTATAGAAGGAGATACATAACTGAGCTTTCCTTCAATGTTAATTATCACAATAGCATCAGCACCATTTTCTACCAGTGCCCGGTAATATTTCTCCTTTCTTATTAGTTCCGCTACAAAGCTTTGTCGCTCTTTTTCATGGCGGTATTTTTCCAAACAATTGTGAATGGCAGTTGGCAGGCGATTTAGCCTGTCTTTAAAAATATAGTCATCTGCTCCTCTTTCAATTACATCAACCGCAAACTCATCGGTCAAATTCCCCGTAACAAGGATGAAAGGTATCTTCAATCCAGTCTCATTTAATATTGCCACGGCATCATGTGAATTAAAAGACGGAAGAGAATGGTCCGAAAGTATGATATCCGGAGAAAAATCTTTTAATGCGTTTATGAATTTATCCCTTGAATCAACTACAAGCCTTTCAAAATCAATGTTTCCCTTTCTTAATGCTCTGGCAACAAGTTCCCTGTCGCTATGCACATCTTCGACGTGTAATATTTTAATTTTTTGAGGGGTCATGTTTAAAATATTATCAATTTCCCTGCCCAGGGCAATTGAGGTATCATCCGGGACGATATTCCGCCTATCTGCAATTAGTGCATCTACGGAATTTATGATTGTTGTATTCATAATTTTTATTGAGGTGTATTATTTATTTCAAGCCAGTAAAAGCCAAGATCGGTGATAGTTTTGGAGAAGTTATCAAAGTCCACCGGTTTAACCACGTAACTATTTACCCCGAGTTGGTGGCTTTCAATTACGTCCTTTTCCTCTTTTGACGAGGTCATCATAACAACGGGAATTAGTTTTGTTCTATCATCTTTTTTAATTATACGCAACACTTCAAGGCCGCTTACTTTAGGCATCTTTATATCAAGGAATATCACCCTTGGCTTTTGTTCAATATTTCTCCCTTCATATTCTCCCGTGCCGAAAATAAATTCGAGGGCCTGTGCTCCATCAATAAGATGAATTAAATTGTTGGCAAGGTTGTGTTTTTTAAGAGCTCTTATAGTAAGCATTGCATCTGATTTATTGTCTTCAACAAGGAGAATTTCTATGTTTGCAGGTATCATAAAAGGATATTCAAATTGGTTAACTGATTTTAAAAATTGGGCAGCGAGATGTAAAAACATGCACCTTCTTCAACTTTAGCTTCTGCCCAAACTTTACCTCCGTGTTTTATAATGATCCTCTGAATAATGGCAAGTCCAACACCGGTTCCTTCAAATTCATTACTGCTGTGCAGGCGCTGAAAAACTCCAAACAGTTTATCATAATACAGCATATCAAACCCTGCCCCATTATCTTTTACATAATAAGTCAAATAATTATTTTCCCGGTAACATCCTATTTCGATCACCGGTTGTTCTCTTTTGCCTGTATACTTAAATGCATTTGAAATAAGATTTATAAATACCTGCTTTAGCATATTCCTGTCACCCTTTACATTCCCGAGCTTCTTTATAGTGAGCTTAAGTATTTTGCCTGGCTTCTCCTGTTTAAGTTCGGTAACTACAGTGTCTAAAAGTTCCTGCATATCTACGTTTACCATTGAGATCTGCTGTTTACCTATACGGGAAAATTCAAGCAGATTATCTATCAATTCGCCCATTTTTTTCGAATTGCGGATGATCTCATCGAGAACACCCTTTGCCTCATCATCTAATTTTTCCAGGTAATCTTCCACTAACACCTGGGTAAAACCATTTATAGCCCGAAGAGGGGATCTAAGGTCATGCGAAATTGAATATGAGAAGGATTCTAATTCTTTGTTTGCTGTTTCTAATTGTGCGGTACGTTCTATGATCTTCTGTTCTAAACTAATATTTAGTTCTACAATATGATATTCAGCTTTTTTAAGTTCATGGTTAGCAATGATCAACTCTTCTGCACGTTTTTCTTTTTCAACATTTTGAAAGGCCAACTCCTTGTTAGCAATGCTCAACTCTTCAGCCTTTTTTTCTTTTTCAAGGTTTTGAAAGGCAAGTTCCCAGTTAGCAATGATAAGCTCTGCCGCACGTTTTTCTTTCTCTTCATTTTGAAAAGCAAGTTCTTTGTTGGCTATGATAAGCTCTGCTGCACGCTTTTCTTTCTCTTCATTTTGAAAAGCAAGTTCCTTGTTGGCTATGATAAGCTCTGCTGCACGTTTTTCTTTCTCTTCATTTTGAAAGACAAGTTCCTTATTGGCAATGATTAGTTCTTCAGCACGTTTCTCTTTCTCTTCATTTTGAAAAGCAAGTTCTTTATTGGCAATAATTAATTCTGCCGCCCGTTTCTCTTTCTCTTCGTTTTGAAAAACAAGTTCCTTATTAGCAATGATTAATTCTACAGCCCGTTTCTCTTTCTCTTCATTTTGAAAGGCCAGCTCTTTATTTGCAATGATTAACTCTGCTGCCCTTTTTCCTTTTTCCTTATTTTGAAACACAAGCTCTTTGTCAGCAATGATTAATTCTTCAGCACGTTTTTCTTTTTCTTTATTTTGAAAGACAAGTTCTTTATTAGCGATGACGAGCTCTGCTGCACGTTTTTCTTTCTCATCATTTTGAAAAGCATGTACTTTATCGGCTGCATCTTTAAGGCTTTTTTGCAATGCCTCTTCGATGGGATCTTTAAACGTAGGTGGTTTTAGCATAACTGGATTCTAATAAAAGAAGGATGAAGCTTCAGAAAATTCTAAACAGAATTTCGCTAAAGTTATATAGTAAAGGTGGCTATAAGATTGACAATTGACATATTTTGTTTTTTTACGATAAAACTCAAAAAAAAAAGCCTTCTTTATTAATAAACGATTAAAGCCCGTTTTTATTTTTTAAATCTTTTCAAAAAAAAAGCCTTCCTTTTGGGGAAGACTTTAAAAACAGGTCAGGCAAAATACGTTAATAATTCTTCAGCTTCATTTCAACTCTCCTGTTCTTACTCCGGCCTGCCGCAGTTTTGTTGGGCGCAATTGGTTTATCCGGGCCAAAGCCCTGGGTGGTTATCCGGCTTTCATCAACTCCTTTACTTACTAAATATGCTTTTACAGAGTTAGCACGGTCATGAGATAAAACGTGATTTCTTTCTGCACTGCCTGTTGAATCTGTATGGCCATCTACATCTACCTTATAAGTGGGATTATCTGTTAATATCTTAACTACATTATCTAATGATGCGTATGATTTAGCCAACAATTTAGCACTGCCGGTAGCAAAGAATATATTTTTTGCGGCAACATTTACCTTTTCAATAATCTCCTGTTTAATTTCAGGACATCCGAAATTAGATGCCGTACCAGCTTCATTAGGGCATTTATCTTCTTCATCATTTACCCCATCTTTATCAGTATCCGGAATGGGACAGCCTTCATAACGGGCTACACCAGGCACATTGATACATTTATCATTCTCATCATTTATACCATCCTTATCTGTGTCTGGCACAGGGCACCCCTGGTATTTTGCAATACCTGCAACATCCGGGCAATTATCTTTTATGTCCGCAATGGCATCTCCATCCCTGTCAGGGCATCCGCTTAATCCAGCAGGGCCAGCAACATCCGGACATGCATCCACACTATCAACCACTCCATCTCCATCCCTGTCTTTAATTTCAACAACAGGCAATTCTATTACCTCCGGTTCCTTAATTTTTCTGTTACCAATATTAGCAGCAATGCCAATGCTATGATAAAAATGAAAATTTGCATTTTGCGTAACAGGCAGGCGGTATTGTGAATTAATTAAAAAAAACGTTTCATCGGCTAAATTAACCTGCAAGCCTGCACCAATGGGTGCAATTGCCGCAAAGTATCCATTGTAAGCGCTTGCACCAACTGCAACACTCATAAACGGGCTTACCCAATATTTATCACTAAGCAATTTTAAGTTTAAGCCCGCTGTAGTTTCTGTTAATAAAGCACTCTTCCCCAGGTCTGGTGCATTTAAATTACGGGAAGGATAATCGGTGGAAGATATACTTAACCCTGCTATAAAATCAGCGTGGTTGCTTAAGCCTTCAAGATAATTTATTGACAGCCCTGCCGACATACGCTTTGTTTTAAATAAATTGTGTGATCTTATAACACTCGCAAGGCCCTTTGATCTTATGTCTGCTGCAGTTTGAAAATCATTAAAAATAAAATTAAATCCAAAGGCAGGTTGTTTTTTATAATCACTTTGCGAGAAGCATGTTATAAAAACTCCCATAGAAAAAATTGATAAATAAAATTTCTTCATGATAATTTTGTTTGTTATTGCTAACAAAAATAGCGGCTTACTTTTAAACAGGGAAATTAATTAATAAGATAAAGAGTAATGCCGTGAGGACAGAATTGTAAGCAATCATTTTCATTTCAGGTGAGAATTCTTCTTTTTCAGTTCGCCTAAAACTTCCACTTTAACTCTTGTAATTCCTCTTGAAATATATCCCAGCTTTTGTGCAGCAGATTTTGAGAGATCAATCAATCTTTTATTTTTATGATGCAGGTGATCGTTGATTTGCACTATCACTGTTTTTTCGTTCCTTAAGTTGGTAACTTTAACCCATGTTCCCAATGGTAATACATTACAGGCGGCAGTTAATTTTGCAGAGTTATACACTGAACCACTGGAAGTTTTCCGGCCTGAAAATTTTGTTGCATAATAACTTGCTATCCCATATTTAATAACAATTTTTTTGGCGGATTTTGGGGCTTGGCTTTTAATAATTGATGAATCCTGCGCCCAACTATTTTTAAAACATAATAGAAATGAGAATAAGAAGCAGAGCAAAAAAAGGAATATTTTTTTCATAAAGGGATATTAAAAATCTTATTAACATTTAAAACCCTTTAATAGGCTAATGCCAATATAGATTTGTTCACTATGCCCCCGAAATTGTTGACAAACATACCATTTCCTTTGATAGCCTGTGATTACTATCACCGAACTATCATTGCAAAAAAAATCCGCCCCTTGCAGGAGGCGGAA
>JBDSAQ010000044.1:0-3628 GCA_039922095.1 Ginsengibacter sp.
CCCGAAACACCAAAAGAGCTTTTAAAAGGAAGCATAGTAATTGCACCACCCGGTGCAGACGGCAGCCCATGGATGAAAAGATTTTCGCCCTACTCCGTTGGCGTTTGCAGTGGCTGGATGCAGGTAAGAGGGAATGCCCGCAGGCGCAATGTGGATGCAGGTTTTGCCTTAAGCGATCATGCAGACTGGAAGGGACTTTTGCAAACGATAAAAGCAACGGAAGCAGAAAGAGTTTTTGTAACGCATGGTTTTCAATCTGCATTTAGCCGTTACCTTAATGAGGAAAACATAGCGATTGCGGCTGAAGTAAAAACGCAATATGGGAATGAAGACGAAGAAGCGCCGAAGGAAGAAGGAGATGAAACAAAAGAGGAACTATGAATGCAGCTGAAAATATAAATGATGAAGAAAGTATCGTAGCACAATCCGGCGGGCTTGCGCAATTTGCCGCATTGGTTACACAAATAAGCTCCTCAACAAAAACAAATGATAAGCTGGATTCGCTTACTGAATATTTTACACTTGCAGATGATAAAGATAAGGTTTGGGTGATAGCAATTTTTTCAGGACGAAGGCCAAGGCGCATTGTTAGTTCTACATTGCTTTCGGAATGGTGTATAGCGCTTGCAAACATTCCGGGATGGTTGTTTGGTGAATGTTACAGCACAGTTGGTGATCTTGGAGAAACCATTGCGTTGCTCTTGCCTGAAACAAAAAATAAAGAGGATAAAGGGAAGAGCCTTTCTTATTATTTAGAAAAATTTATAGAGATAGAAAAACAGGATGAGTTAATTAGAAAAAAATTTATTGTTGATAGCTGGGAGGAAATGAATAACAGCGAACGTTTTGTTTTTAATAAACTCATAACCGGTAATTTCAGGATCGGTGTTTCGCAAACAACTATTGTAAATGCACTCGTAAAAAATGTAAAGCTTTCATCATCGGTAATTGCTCACCGCATCAGCGGGAACTGGGATCCTGTCACCACTTCTTTTGAAGATCTTTTAAGTGATAGTGCACACTCAACAGATCACTCAAAGCCTTATCCTTTCTATCTTGCATACGCTTTGGAAGAAGAACCTTCAACACTCGGAGATCCAAACGAGTGGCAGGCAGAATGGAAATGGGATGGCATTCGTGGACAGGTAATAAAACGCAATAATGAATTGTTTGTCTGGAGCCGGGGTGAAGAATTAATGACCGGGAAATTTCCTGAATATTTCATACTAAAAGACCTGCTGCCTGATGGAATTGTTTTGGATGGAGAAATAATTCCTGCAGAAAATGGCAAGCCTCTGCCTTTTGCAATTTTGCAAACAAGAATAGGCCGAAAAAATATCACTAAAAAAGTTTTACAGGATGCCCCTATCTGTTTTTTTGTTTATGATCTTTTGGAATTTAATGGCGAAGACTGGAGAGAAAAAACGATGGCTGAAAGAAGGAAAAAGCTTGAAGAGATTATTATACCAATAAATAATCCTGCTATCAGGCTTTCGCAAATCATCGGTTTTAAAGAATGGGATGAGCTAGCTGAAGTAAGAAAAACTTCGAGAGAAATGAACAGTGAAGGCATCATGTTGAAAAGAAAAACTTCTGTTTACCAGGTAGGAAGAAAAAGAGGCGATTGGTGGAAATGGAAGATAGATGCACTCACCATAGATTGTGTGATGATCTATGCACAAAAAGGGGCAGGGCGAAGAAGCAATTTATACACTGCTTACACTTTTGCTGTAAAGGATGGCGATCAACTGGTGCCTTTTACAAGAGCGTATTCAGGGTTGACTGATAAAGAATTTGCACAGGTGGATAATTTTGTAAAGCGCAACTCTATAGAAAAATTTGGCCCCGTGAGAACAGTAAAACCTGAGCTTGTTTTTGAAATTGCCTTTGAAGGCATCGCTGCAAGCAACAGGCATAAAAGCGGTGTGGCACTCCGCTTTCCACGGATGAGCAGGTGGAGGAAAGATAAAACTGTTGATGAGATAAATACGATAGATGATTTGAAAGCGATGTTGAAGATGTATGGAAAGTAATCAGTAATTAAGATAAATATTCAACCCTTCTTTTACGTGTTCAAGTGTATCTTCTGTAATCATACCAATTCTTTTTTTCAATCTCGATTTAGCAATCGTTCTTATCTGGAATGGAATTACCTGGCTTGCCGATTTTAGTTTATTGAGTTTATCAGGCTGTATAACCGGACAACCTTTGTAGGACTTTACTTTGGATGTTAGAGGGCAAATAATTACTACGCTATAATGCTCATTCATTGAATCGCCGCTAACAATAACTGCCGGCCTTATTCCACTTTGTTCACTTCCCTGAACAGGATTAAGATCGGTCATCCAAATTTCTCTTTGCATTATTTTTCCATTTCTTTTAATTGATCAAGATAATCACCCAGTCCCCATTCTGCCATCTCTATTAAATCTTTATCGTTTGCAGCAAGCATAAAAGTTTGCTTTAGTTCTTTTTTTATCTCTTCGTCCAGAAGTTTCTTTAATGCAATCTCTATCACTTTATTTTTAGATATTTTTTTCTTCTTTGCATATTCTGCAACTTCTTCCATCACCATATTTGGCAATGTACTGGTATAAGTTACTTTTTTATTATCCATATTGGCAAATTTTATTTATAAAGGGTAAATATAAAAATAAATATGTTAACTAAAAATATAGAAGTTTAGTCTTACAAATAGAGTTTATGCCTTACAAGATTAATCTGGAGTAAATCTTATGAAAAAAATATTCTAAAAAGTAAAACAATATTTCTTTTTAATTGTAATTCTAAAAAAAGTCTACAATTTTCAAACATTAAATTAAATCTATGGACAGCATTAATCAAAACCAGCAGGAAGAAAATCACCAAGATCTTAGCGCTGCTGAAGCAATTAAAAAAATTAAAGAGTTGGTAGAAAAAGCGAAAACCTGTTTCTTTTGTACCAGGTCTTCTACAACTCAGCCAAAAGCCGCACGGCCGATGAGCGTTCAAAAAATTGATAAAGACGGCAACCTCTGGTTTCTTAGCGCAAACGACAGCCATAAAAACAGCGAGATACAAACTGAATCTTTAGTTGATTTATATTTCCAGGGCTCTGCACATTCAGATTTTCTTCATCTTATTGGTAACGCCACCATATCACAAAACAAAGAAAAAATCAAGGAGTTGTGGGAACCCATTTTAAAAACATGGTTTACAGAAGGAGAAAATGATCCACGTATTTCTGTAATTAAAGTTGCACCTAATGATGGTTACTACTGGGATAACAAGCATGGAAATGTGGTAGCAGGAGTTAAAATCCTTATTGGTGCTGCAATCGGTAAAACAATGGATGATTCTATTGAAGGGAAATTAGATTTATAATTTTGCCCAAAATATTTTCTCACCGCTAAAAAATCCAATTCATTATTGTGTCTTAATTTAGAGTGTGACTTTAAATAAAACCCAGGGGTTTCTGATTATTCACCAATGGCTTGCATCCAAAGGAAACCTTCCATTCGCCTTCCAGGAGGAAACATGGCTACATATTATCAATAAGAAATCAGGATTAGTAATTGCACCGACGGGTTGTGGTAAAACTTTTTCTGTTTTTCTTGGAGCTATTATAGATTTCATAAATCATAATCCA
>JBDSAQ010000045.1:0-11143 GCA_039922095.1 Ginsengibacter sp.
TTGAAGAAACAATTGACGGCTTTTTTTCAATCATTCCTTTTTCTTTCTTATCTGCAGGTTTTTTCTCTGCCAGCTTTTTTGTTTCAGCAGGAGCTATGATTTCTATCGCTTCTATACCTCCTTCAAACCGCACCCAGTCAAGGAAGATAAGATCATCATTCGGTGCTTCGGTTTTTACAAAAACAAAATATAAATCATGCTTACCTCCCGGGTTTGTAACAGATGCGCTGTCTTCAACAATTTTGTTGCGGGCCCCTGTGGCTTTATAATTTAAAATAGAAATTGTTTTTCCATTCGATGAATCTATATGTACTTCTATGATTGCATCTTTGTTTACAGAAGAGTACCGGTACTTTAGTTGTTGCACATCTTTTAAATCAATATTTTTTAAACTGAAGAAAGAGCCATTACGCACATTGTTAATACCCCGCTGGTTTTTGCGTAAGCCATACGTTGCATCAGCATCTTCTGCTTCTACCTTTGAGGGCCGAAGAACCAAAACATATTTACTGGTTAATGGCGTTACAGCTCCGCCCTTATCCGTATAGGAAGCGGTAAGAAAATAACGTCCCTGTTCTTCGCCAACTGCATGTTCCCGTAGCACCACTGCACCCTTTTGGGGCAATATAATATCATTCTCTTTACTGCCTGCTGAAAGCACATACTTCACAATTTCTGAAGCGTCTTCTTTTGGCAATTGCGGGTGTGCATTCATAGCATGTTCGCCCCACACCCCGTTGCCGCCGGTTATAATTTTATTGGCGAGATAACCCATAGCATTTTTATCGCCGCTATATTTTTTGGCCACCTGCACAAAAGATGGGCCTACTGATTTAGCATCCATCTGGTGGCACGCTTTACAATCACTGCTGGCCATTAGCGTTTTTCCAAGGTTATAATCTTCTGAAAGCTGGTGGCCAGCCACTGCCTGGGAACCTGCTACTTTTGGAATATAACGCAAACTGATCTTCATACCTTTCTCATCAATTTCTTTGTCTTCGTTATCCTGTATATCTACGTCATAATGAAGGGCAGTTTTTTTGTTGAAAAAGAAGGTGGAATTATCGGTAGTGTGTACGGCTACTTTTGGCAAAGTGTTACCCACTTTAATCACAAGTGTATCGCTATCGCTTTTGCCCGAAGGATCGGTTATTTTTAAAACCGCCTGGTGAAGACCATTTTTATCGAAAGTGTACGACGGATTTGCTTCCGAAGAAAATTTATCGCCATCAATAAACCACTCATAACCCAGTTGATCTTCCTCATCATAATCTATGCTTTTGCTGCTGTTCAACGATACTTTTAAAGGCGCAAGACCAATAGTATCTTTTGATGTAATTTTTGCAATTGGTGTACGGTTGCCTGGGTTATAATCAATGCGTACCAACCGGGCATCTTCATTATCTATACCATATACAGAACCATACTCAAGCATGTATATAGAACCTTCAGGTCCAATCTCCATATCAATTGGTCTTCTGAAATCTCCATTGGTTGGCATAAACTGCTCCATGCGTTTATAGTTTTGATTTTCATCAAGCCGGATAGCAAAAACCCAGTTGCGCATCCAATCATAAACAAAGAAGGCTTTGTCATAATAAGCAGGCAGTTTAGTGGCAGAAGGGAGATCATTATTGTAATTATAAACCGGCCCGCCCATTGCGCAACGGCCTCCCTGCCCGAGGCTGGGAAATTCATCTGAATTTACATAGGCATACCAGACCATCGGTTTTTGCGGCGGCGGCAAAATTTTCATCCCCGTGTTGTTAGGAGAATTATTGGTCGGGCCATTCAAATCAAACAAAGCTCCAATGGCTTTTGAGGCAAAATCAGAATCATTATAAGCCCTGCTATCGCCTACAAAAAACGGCCATCCATAATTACCTGCCTTGCGTGCCTGGTTAAATTCATCATATCCCCTTGGCCCATGCCTGCTATCAGTACCGGCATCGGGGCCTACTTCGCCCCAATATAAAATAGAGGTGGCTCTATCTACAGAAATGCGATAGGGATTGCGGCAACCCATCACATAAATTTCAGGCTTTGTTCCTGCTGCTCCTTTAGCAAAAAGATTTCCTTCGGGTATGGTATAGGTACCATTTTCTTCTGGATGGATGCGCAAAATTTTTCCTCTTAAATCGTTTGGATTACCGGCAGAGCGCTGCGCATCATAAATATGGCGGCCTGGCCGCTCATCCATTGGCGCATAACCATCCGATTCAAAAGGTACGGTATTGTCGCCGGTGGAGATATAAAGATTATTAGCTGCATCCCATGCAAATGAACCACCAGTATGAGCACTTACTTCAAGATCTATTGGAATCTTAATGATAATTTTTTCTGAGGCAGTATCCAACGTATTATCAGCATTAACTGTAAACCGTGATATGTTTTGATGATACTGATCTCCGGTGGAAGAAGAATAAAACACATAGAGCCAGTTGTTGTTTTTAAAATCCGGATCAAGTGTTACACCTATCAATCCGTTAAGATATTTATCTACAGCTTTGGCAGGAAAATCCCGAAGCAATTTGGTTTTTTGTGTAGCCGGGTCATACATATAAAACTTGCCCGCCCTTTCTGAAAAAAATACTCTTCCGTCTGGCGCCACGGCCAATTCCATTGGCTCGTTTAAATCGTTTACCAATACAGTTTTGGTAAAGCGATTGTCTTCCGGGGATTTTACTGCATAAGATTTGGAATAATCCAACGCTTTGTTTTCACCAATAGCATATTGAATGCCGCCCAATAAATGTTTTAAAAATAATGGCTCGCTATAGCTTTCACTTGTATGTCCGAGTGCGGTATAAAAAGCACGTCCGCCATCAAAAGAATGATACCATGCAACAGGATGGTTATCGTTATTGGTTCCGCCTTTGTAAGACATCTCATCGAGGGTAGCCAAAATTTTCAGATCGCTTTGTATATTTTTAAAGTTATACCATTCATCAAAACGTTCCCATCGTGCAGGAAGAAATGAAGTAGAAATATGAGTAGTATCTTTTACATCAATCACCGCTTTTTGCTGATGGGGATGGCTGGAGAAATAGGCACCCACGAGTCGGTTGTACCATGGCCAGTCATACTCCGTATCGGTAGCAGCATGTACACCTGCGAAGCCGCCCCCTGCTTGTATGAACCGTTCAAAGGCTACCTGTTGGTCTGCATTTAAAACATTCATAGTGGTATTCAAAAAAATAACTGTGGCATACTGTTTCAACCTGCCTTCTGTAAAATAAGAAGCGTCTGATGTGCTGTCTACATCAAAATTATTATCTTTCCCCAGTTGCTGAATGGCTTTTACACCCTCGGGAATAGAAGCATGATGATAACCTTTCGTTTTGATAAAGACCAACACTACGGGCTTAAGTTTCGGGCTGGAAGTAACTGATTTTTGAAGCTTACAGGCATAAAAAATACTTGCGGCAAACGCAAGCAATACGGTGGCAAGCAATAGTTGTTTTCGTAGTTGCATAGGTTTAAGAACTCTGATATTTAGCCGGATGAATAAAATATAAATATAGGCCACGACTCTGGTATAAACATACTGTAAAAGATTTTCTTAAATTGTTAGATATGCATACAAATTATACATTCGTATATAATAGCCCATTCTATTTTTTGCAACGTTTCGTTTATTATTTTAGTCACCAGTTGAGGCAAGGTGAATTAATGAACACCTCACTTCCAATTAAGCGGAGGCGTATCTTTTTTGGTTTGGCCTTTTAGCTTAACTTTCAATTTTAAATCCTTAAAATGACATCTTCATTCTCTCGCCGCCACATAATTAAAACCGGATTTTTGGCTGCCCTTACATCTTCAGTTGCATCCAAATCTACTGCCATGGACTTATTCAATGAGGGTTACAATGTAACAGATGATAAAGATCCATGGAAGAATTTTAAAGTTGGGATAGCGTCCTACACCTTTCGTAAATTATCTGTTGAGGAAACAATCAAAGCCATGCAGAGGCTAAGTCTCCATTATATTTCTATTAAAGATTTTCATTTGGCCCTCACCACCACTACTGCTGAACGAAAGGCTGCAATTCAAAAATTTATAGAAGGAGGTATTACCCCCTTAAGCTGCGGTAATATAACTATGCAAAATGATGAGAAAGATATACGCCGTGCATTTGAATATGCCAGGGATTGCAACATTCCTACTATTGTATGTAGTCCTGATCCTGACTCTATGGTGATACTTGATAAAATGGTAAAAGAGTACGATATAAAACTGGCCATCCATAATCACGGACCTGAAGACAAGCGCTTTCCTTCGCCTTATGATGTTTACAAAGCTGTACAGGGTTTTGACAAACGCATAGGACTTTGCATTGATGTAGGTCATACAGCCCGGGCCAAAGTAAACCCTGCAGAAGCAATTATAAAATGCAGGGAACGCCTTTACGACCTGCATATAAAAGACATTAATACCACTGAGCCAAAAGGCACTACTATTGAAGCCGGAAGAGGGGTGCTTGATCTTCCCGGGATATTGCATTCTTTACAAAAAATAAAATACAATAATTTAGTAAGTATTGAATACGAAGGTTGGGAAAATGATCCCTTACCTGCTGTAGCAGAAACTGTTGGTTATATAAAAGGTTTGCTGGTTACGGATAACAAAAAGCGCAAAAAAGAATAAGTATATCTGTAAAATTAAACTGTACTGCGACAGTTATTTTAATCTGTTTCTATCTACCACTACATTCCAATACTACATAATCGTCAGTATCAGTGCTGCTTTTAATAAGCACACACACTTCACAACCACATGCATACTAAGAAACGGATAAGATGATTAATAAACGCACAACTCATTTTTTTAACTGCTGCTGCTTTCTTTTAAATTCTTTTGCCGCCTCGGTATAGCCGCCATCTGACCCATCTATAAAGTGAATATGTTTTTCATTCCTGTTTTCAATATAGCATGTCATCACACTCTCATTACTTATATGATAACCGAAAATCAGGCGACCCTCAGTTTGTTGTGCTGTAAGATAATCAAGCAATTGAATCCTCTTATCCATCATTCCTGTAATGATGGTATTTATTCGTCCGTCAATAGTAAGTGTATCAGCATTTTTTACAAGTTGGTTTAGATATTCTTTTCCACGCAGATTATTTACCTTCCAGTTATACCTGAAATACAATTTACCTATAAATGTTTGCAGGAAAGTCCTGCTAAAATAATTTACTTTCCATTTGCCGTATTTGATCATCATTTCATTTTTTATCTTGTCAAAAGACAAAAGCACTTTCAGGCGATCTATTGATAATGGATTCCTTACTTCTATACTTCCGTATATTTCTTCGATCTTCAAAAGTACATCACGGTATACCCTTGCCTGCAATAACGGATCAATGCTTTCTATAAGATAACAAACGATCTCATTTCGTTCAGAGGGAGGCTTTACTCTATCCCACCTGCATTCAAGTCCGTTCAAATTTAGTTCTGCATTTTCCACCTTTACTTCTTCATAATTAGTTTTCCCTTTTATTAGTTGCTCAGCGTGCTTTAAAGCATCCCCCAAAACAATAGCTTTATTAAACCCGGAAGCAAATTGCACTTTTGCAATCTTCAACAAATGACCCGTTTCTGTAATTATTTTTACCGAAATGCTGCCAACATGCATCTCAAGCCCAAAGTTTTTTATACTGTTTGCATTATGAACTTTCAATGCCAACAGTACATCCTTCAATAATTCTTCAGGCACAATTAATGTACCTCCATCACCTCCAAAAAAGAAAGGGATTTCTACTTTGTGGGCTTTTGCAATATTCAATGCAGCTATAAGGCTGCCTGCTGCTACAAGGTTTACATCGTTGTGTTTACCGGCAGTAATAGCAGCAGTGGAATTTTTAATATCGGCAATAATAATAAACCAATCTTCCGGAACATGACAAAAATTTCTATCAAAAAAAACCTCTTGTATTGGAAGCTTCAACAGGGCCAGGTTTTTATAAAAATTGTTATCGCTCATTGATATGTTATTATATCAGAAACAAAATTACACGACGGCATGAAATCTTTAAATACTCGTCATATTCAAAATTTTTGTTACTAATTGTCGCTAAAATGCCTGATCAGCATTTACTGTTTGCACTCTTTAATTCTATTTGGATGAGAGAATTCACTTGTTTTGTAAAATGGCCAAATTGTTTTATGATACATGATTAAGTTTAGCGTGTAATTAATTTTGCCTGCAACACAACCGGCACTGCACCAATTCGCGGGCCTCCCCAATCTGTTTCATCACCATTTCTAATGCGTAACAATTTAAATAATCCATTCTCATATCGTCCCTCTTCAACCTTCATGTATTGCCATGCCTTACCAGCATTAGAGCCGGAAGGGCGAAAGGTGAAGTGGCAGAGTGTGCCAATAAGAATAAACTTATCCTCATCAAGTTTTATAATCATTGCTTTACCTGTTGGCTGGGCATTAAGTGGCGCTTTATTTCCCCTGCCTTGTCCGCCAAATGATACTATAGCCTGCCATGCGCCAAGATCAATTGTTTGCTCAGCATGATCTTCTCGCTCAACCACAGCCTTTATCCTTCCTTCAAAAGCCCACCTTGCAAGTTCTCTCATCATAGGGGTGGCCATTGCATATTCTTTTGCAAGAGACGAAAGACGTGCAGTCGTTTCGTCTGTAGTTTCTCCTCTCCCATTATCATCTATCCCAAACGGAGAAAACCCAATGCCCCCATGTGCCAGCACTGAATAAAAGTATTTTGTATTTCCCTCACCCGAACCAATTTCAGGAACGAACAACGGGTTATCAGGACGATCGTATAAATCTAAAACTTTTAATACTTTTTCACTGCCCTGCAAATAAATATCCGGAGCTAACAAGTCAATGGCCGGTGCCGCAACCTTCCAGATAGGAATCACATTATCTGTTGGCCCTCCACTTTCGTATGTTGATGCAGCAGGATTGGTAATTGGATCCCGAAGCGCTGCATTCACATATAAAGGCAATGAATATTCCGCTTTACCTGCAGCCGCGACATAACCGATGTGCCGGGCTACTGACCATGCCTGAAAATATTCGTCAGCATCGTTCCAAAATACTTCCTTCCACGTCCCTTTGGACACTATTGGTTTATTCAATTCTTTCAGCACATCAGGTTTTAGCAATTCAGCAGGCACCTGGCCATCAAATAATTTTTGAACCGCCGGGGAATAATCTCTTACACTTCCCCATGCTCCTGGTTCATTTTCTACCTGAACCATAAGCACCGTATGCTGAGGATCAGTCTTTTTTAAATATTTCATAAATGCTGCAAAAGCCCTGGCATCAGCTTCCATAGTGGCTTTTACATTTGGTGAAGGTGAATCAACAGGCTGCCCATTTTTGCCTGTTATGTTTGGATATTTTTCAGCATCACGTTTCATCCATTCGGGCATATAGTGGTTACTGCCATTTTTCCATGTGGCGAACCAAAGAATAACAAGATATATTTTACGTTCCCTTGCCTGAAAAAGCAATGTATCCACCAAAGAAAAATCAAACTTGCCTGGTTGCGCTTCTATCTGTTCCCAGTAAACAGGCACTTCAAGAGTATTAGCGTTCATAGCTTTAATTGCCGACCATACCTTTGGTAACATGCCCGGCCATCCACTTGAATTGTGTGCTTGTCCCCCAAGTATTAAGAAAGGCTGTCCATCTACCAGTAATGTATGGCGGCCATCTTTTTCTATAATTTTTGGTATAGTTGCTATACTATTCTGGCAATACATTTTTCCCATTGCCAGCAGTGTAACTATACACCAACTGGCTATAATACGCTTTATGATTATCATTTTCTTAGTTTGATATATGTGTACGTTGCAGAGTATTTCTTTTTACTAAAAATTTGGATTCTGCTTTGTAAGCCCATTGAAGCGGAAAATTTTTAAAGTTTAAAGTTGAAGATATATTTTTTTGCTGGAATTTATTCCACACTGCTGTCTGAAGGTGATAAGCCAATTACATCTGCTGATTAACGATGGATATGTCATTTAAAACTAAAAGTTTTGGGAAGACCTTAATCTTATTGCGCTTTTGCTAATGTAATATCAGCCGGTTTCCTATTCCTTGTTCAATGAGTAGTTGAAGTGAATAACTTTTGCAGCATCTCCACCAGTGGAATGATAAAAGTCTATTGCGTGTTCATCTTCTTCGTCTGCTGCTACAAACATTTCTTTTATGCCTTTTTGCGCACAATGCTTTTTGAGTGATGATATCAAATGTTTTCCTAATCCTTGTCTTTGAAATTCTACTTTTATAGCAATATCATAAATAAAAATTTCTGAGTCTTCGGAGTAGTAGGTGGCTAGTTCATATGCTGTTAGTCCACCAACTATTTCACTCCCTGAAATGATAACGTAAACAATAAAGTCGTTTTTTTCTAATAGCCGTGCCAGGTAAGATTCACCAACATTCAAAAAAGCTTTTTCTTCAAAAACTTCCTGGAAAAGACGAATGAGTTTATGGAAAATTTTAGCGTCATGTTTCCCTAATCGTTTTACTTGAAATGTTTCATTCATGTGTTCAATTATTTTCATAAAGTATGTTCGTTCATCGGCTGTAGTCAAAATATTTTTATAAGATTAAGCCCTCAATTGATTATTAAATCAATTCAAATTTATCGCCGTCAAATAATCCAAGATCACTTAGTTTTAAATGGGGTATCACCAGTAACGCCATAAAAGATAAAGTCATGAATGGCGCTGATAATTTTGATCCGAGATCTTTAGCTGCCTTATCAATAGCAGTGTATAATTCTGCCACCTTATAGCCATCTTCATTACTCATTAAGCCGGCAACCGGTAAGGGCAAAATCTTCTCTAATACAATAGCTTCGGGATTCCCCCCCAAGGGAGAGCCTTCAATACAGCTTATTCCACCTTTAGCATTTATAATTAAATTTATTGCTCTGCAAATACTTTCGTCATCTACACCAACTGCAATTATATTATGACTGTCGTGCGCTACAGAAGAAGCGAAAGCGCCATGTTTTAGCCCAAAGTTTTTTACAAGCGATTTTGCAACAGGTGAATTTTTATAACGGTTTACAACTACCATTTTTAAAATATCATTTTCTATATCGCTTACAATTTCATTATTTATGATTGTTGCTTTTAATGATAGTTTATTCGTGATAAGTTGTCCGTCCAATGCTTCAATTACCCCAATTCCGGAAGGAAAATCATGAGCTAAAAACCGGAAATCTGCAATATTTTTTTCATCACAATTAAAATTATTTATCACTTCACTTTTTACTGTCTGTATGTTTGAAATTCCATTTTCAGCAACAAGATTCCCATCAATATAAGTCTTTAAAACATTGAAATTTTTTAGATCCTCAACAACAATAAAATCCGCGGCATCACCTTCTTTCAGTAAACCCACATTCATTGAATAATGTTTAACCGGATTTACACAAGCCGCCTGCAACACCTTAAATATATCTATCCCTTTTGCCACTGCCCTGCTGCAAAGCTTGTTAATGTGGCCTTCAACAAGGCTATCAGGATGTTTATCATCACTGCAAAACATTATTTTTCCAGGATAGTCGTTCAGCAGATCAATCAAAGCTTCAAAGTTTTTTGCGGCGCTTCCTTCTCTTATAAGAATCTTCATTCCGTACTTTAATTTTTCAAGCGCTTCTTCTTTTGTAAAACATTCATGATCGGTACTTATTCCGGCACTTATATATTGCTTAGCTGCCGCACCTCTTAAACCAGGAGCATGGCCATCTATTGGCTTATTATGCTTTTTAGCTGAATTGATTTTTTTTATTACCTCTTCATCATTATTTAGTACGCCGGGAAAATTCATCATCTCACTTAAGTAGCTGATCTCTTTTTGTGAAAGTAAAATATCTACCTCATTAGCGCTTAGGGCAGCCCCGGCAGTTTCATAAACAGTAGCAGGAACACATGATGGAGCGCCAAAATAAAATTTAAAGGGAACTTGTTTTCCATTTTCTATCATAAATTCAACGCCTTTTAATCCGCATACATTAGCTATTTCGTGTGGGTCGCTTATTGTGGCAACAGTTCCATGCACTACTGCAAGTTTAGCAAATTCCGAAGGCACCAGCATTGAACTTTCAATATGTACATGAGCATCAATAAAACCAGGTAGAATATATTCTGATAGCTGATAATTGATAGTTGATAGTTTTTGGATGGAATGTATTTTTTTATCCCGGATAAATATTTCTCCATAAAAAATATCTTTAGACAATACATCTGCAATATTTGCTTTGATAGAAAAATTCATGGCTTAATTATTTATGCAGGGGTAGAATATGACTTATAGTATCTTTTAAATTTGTTAAAGGCCTAAACTGTTTTCTTAAATTAAATATCAGGTGCCACATATAAAAAACAATCAGTATTGCCATTGAGTTAACTTGCAAAATAAAATTATGGAAATAAAAAACATAGTGCTATTAGTAATTTTTGTGTTAGGGCTGGTTTATATGCAATTAATACAGGCCCAAACTGTTGATGAAATAATTAATAAATATGCTGAAGCACGGGGAGGTAAAAATAAATTAAACTCTATCACATCAGTTTATATGGAAGGCTCAAGACAAATGATGGGAAATAAAGTAGCCATAAAAGTAACTAAAGTACAAGGGAAATTATATAGGAATGATTTTGAATTTGGAGCCAATAAGGGCTACACAATTGTAACACCTTCTGCAGGCTGGTCGTTTATTCCTATGCGCTCACAAAAAGCCGAGGTAATTGCTGAAGGAAGACTAAAGACAATGCAGGCTGATATGGATATTGCTGACCCATTGATAGAGTATAAGGCAAAAGGCTATAAAGCTGAACTTGCAGGAAAAGAAAATATTGATGGAAAAGACGCCTATAAAATAAAGCTTATAGTAAGTGCAGGCAAAGAGATTACTTACTTTGTTGATACAGAAAATTATTTAGTAATTCAAACAAGGCAGATGAGAACCGGAATGGGAGGCAATGAAGAAGAAAGGGAAGTAATAACAAATTATGCTGATTATAAACCTGTAGATGGCATTATGTTTCCTCATACGGTAAGTAACCCCGGGGAGGGCCTGGTGGCAGGTGCCATCACCTTTGATAAAATTGAATTGAACAAACCAATTGAAGAAAGTGAG
>JBDSAQ010000046.1:0-2993 GCA_039922095.1 Ginsengibacter sp.
ATTACCTTTTCACGGCTAAATAAACTATCCTTTAGAACTAATGATATTCTCAGGTATCTGAGTGCACTGTCCGGTTTTTTTTGTGATTCATATAAAGAGACCAATAAATCGGATGCCTTAAGTGTTCCCAGGGGATAGTTTGTACTAATTTTTTCCGACAGCGCTTTTTTAGAATACCAAATGGCAGAATCAATATTGTTTTTCTTTTTGTATATAAGAGCCATGAAATTGTCAACATCTACAAAGTCCTGCTCGGTTTGGTTTGCGTCAGCAAGGATTAGTCCAATTTTGAACCAGTACACGGCTGAGTCGAACATGTTTTTTTGGAGATAAGCATGTCCAATATTGACAGGTTGAGTTGGCCAGTTATTAATTAACTGGTAAGATCCCTTTGCATAGTGCAATGCTGAATCGGGCTGATTTCCTTGAAGATATACCTTGGCAATAGCATTTAGAATCAGGCCTTCCTCAAATGGGAGCTTTGATGCCCGGGCTAATGCCAGTGCCTGCTTAATATATAGCAGCCAATTATTGAATTCACCCTTACTTAAGTAAGTTCCGGCCAGGGATGTCAATGATGTAATCTTTGATTCGGGGTCATTAAATGTTTGAGATAGCTCTTCGTTTTTTAGACCGTATTCCAATGCAAGCGGATAATTTCCCATTGTGGTTAATGCTTCGATGATAAGTTCCTGGGCGTTATAAATGCCTTTCTTATATTCTAATTTTTCTGATAAAACAAGCGCCTGGCTGGCATATTGCAGGGCTGTATCCGGATAAGACCAGGGATACCTGGAACCTAAATCATAAAGTAAATTTACCTTAACGGTATCCTCCTTCGCAGTTTGAATCAGTATTTTTAAGGAGTCTTTACTTATACGCCAATAGCGGGACTGTCCGAAAATAAGGAAAGCGGAACAAAAAAAGAATAATAAGAAAAAAGATCGTTTCATAATTGCGCTTTTTTTTGCTTCATAATTCAGACAACAGGCCTTTGAATGATAAATTCAGAACTTTTACCTTCCTTAGTTTCAACTTTTATTTCACCCGCATGTGCTTTTATTATATCATAGCTCAAACTCAACAGAGGCACCCCTAACAGGTATATGTTAACTACTAAACCCTTCCTCGCAAATAATCGTTCTGTGCAAAAGAAACGGGTAAAGTCATAAAAATAAAAACAACCGAATAAAGCAGGTTTTTGATTTTCTTTTTCATGTTAGTTTCATTTAAATAATTCTAAGAAGAACTATTTAAAAAAAATTTAGTAGTTACTTTTAATAACGCTGCCAATATTCAATTTCTGCAACATTCCTTTAACGATGGCAATATCTTTATTCCCTGCAAAGAGAACATGATTCTAAACTGTGTCCGTCTATTTTCGTTCTTCCATAAATTTTTTTTTGTGTGCTTAGCCATATCATAACTTAGAGGTAATCTTAAACCAATATCTGGTCAATGAGCGCTCTTTCGTTTTATAATTCCCCCTGACGCTTCCTTAATTGTATTTGCAAAAACGAAGGCCTTAGAATCAGACTGTTGGACAAGGTTTTTCAACTTCCGAAGTTCCAGGCGGGTAATTACAGTAAAAATAATATCACAATCTTCGCTTATTTCGAAATGCCCCGGCAAAAACCCCCTTTCTCCTTTATAAACTGTAATGCCTCTCCCTAATTCATTTACCAGCCGCCTTTTTATTAATTCACTTTCTTTAGAAATAATAGTGACGCCGGTGTAAGCCTCAACACCTTCAATGACATAGCCAATAGTTTGTGATGCAGCAAAGTAGGTTAGCGTAGAATACAAAGCTATTTCTAACCCAAATTTTAAAGCTGCCACAGAAAAAATTAGAACATTAATAGCTAATATAATTTCGCTAATGGTAAAGCTTGTTTTTTTGATTGTATGCATTGCCAATATCTCCGATCCATCAAGCACACCACCACCACGAATAGCCAGGCCACTCCCCAGGCCAATGAAAAAACCACCGAATACAGCTACTAAAACTTTATCTGACGTTGCAACCGGAAACGTTATAAAATGCAGGCAGGCGCCTAATATTATAATTCCGGCAATTGATTTTAGGGCAAAGCCTTTTCCGGTGCCAAAATAACTTAAAACGATTATCGGCAAATTTAATAAGATGATGAGTAAAGACAGGTCGAGGTGGTAAATCTCATAGAGGAGTAAAGCAATACCCGAAACTCCACCATCGAAAAACCCATTTGGAACCAGGAAACCCTTTAGTCCATAGCTTGCAGCTAAGGCTCCAAGGCCAATTAAAGTCCAATCACCTATTTTGCCGGGAATTTTATTTTCATGTTTCTCTGACGGTCTTCTTTTGGAAAGTAACTCCAGATTTTTTTTCTTCAATGAACCATATTTCTTAATTGCAGAACCGGTGTAGTAGACATGCTCTTGAAAAAAAGTTATTTGTTTATTATGCCAGTCTCTTTGGTCAGTTACCAAGCCCTGGTGTTGATATTCATTATAAAGGTTATTGGCGATAATGAAATAATTGCTGGTACCCATATAATGCAGGTCTGCATCATTAATAATCTTTTGCAATAGTGTATTTGGTTTCTCATTTAATTTGGTCGTCATGATTAAACCACAAATCGTATCAATGTCCTCCTTGTTGAAATTAAAGGCGGGTAAAACTTCCCTGGCCATTGTGCATGATTCTTCTTCATGAGCGGTATACTTTTTTATGAAACCGGCATCGTGAAACAGGGCGGCAGTAAGAAGCAATTCTTTTTCGTGTCCGGTAATATGTTCAGCTTTACTTAAATGTTCAACTGCCTCCAACACATCTTTAGTATGTTGAGAGTTATGATAGGTAAGATAGGCAGGAAGTTCCGACTCTAATTTTGGCATCAAAAATTTGTATACTTGTTCATATTTCATGTCTTAATTATTTGTTTTAGATTAATTATTATTGAAATATCGAAGATGAAAAATATATTTTATATGTGATTGTAGGCTGCGTATCA
>JBDSAQ010000047.1:0-16174 GCA_039922095.1 Ginsengibacter sp.
AAGCGATTGCTATACTTGCCATAAACCTCTCCAACCCCTGGTGGGGCCTTCTTTTGCAGCCATTGCAAAAAAATACAAAGGCCAGCCGGGAACTGTTGATAAATTAACCGGTAAGGTTATAAAAGGTGGCGGTGGTGTGTGGGGGCATGTGCCTATGACACCGCATACGCAACTATCAAAAGAAGATGTGGCCGAAATGGTTCGATATATTCTTGGGGTGAAATAAATTGGAGGTATCAGCTAAAAATTTAAACTGGCAGGAATTAAAAAATATATTATGCAGTATACTTTAATATCAGTCTTAAAAAAAATTATGTCAAAATCATTAATACATAGCATCCGAAACATCATAGTTATGTTATGTTTTATATCATTAAAGCTGTATGGCCAGGATCGTTTAAACGGAAAAACTTTTGCCACCCGCTCTATGGTGATAGCACAACATGGAATGGTTTGCACAAGCCAGCCACTTGCTACAATAGTGGGTATTGATATTTTAAAAAAAGGCGGTACAGCTATTGATGCGGCAATAGCGGCTAATGCTGTACTTGGCGTAACTGAATCCGGCATGAATGGTATAGGCGGCGACCTGTTTGCGATAGTATATGATGCTAATACAAAAAAACTCTATGGCCTTAATAGTTCGGGGCGCTCTCCTTACTCACTAACTCTTGATGAATTTAAAAAAAGAGGATTAAAATCAATACCAACATCAGGTCCACTCTCCGTTTCAGTACCCGGATGTGTAGATGGCTGGTTTGAATTGCATAAAAAGTTTGGTAAGCTGCCTATGGACCAGTTATTGGCTCCGGCAATAGGTTATGCACGGTATGGCTTCCCAGTGGCCAATGAAACTGCTGCTTATTTTGAATTTAACAGGGAGAATTTAGCAACTAATCCTGCAGTCAGCAATTTCCCAAATATCAAAGAATTATACTTTCCTGATGGAAGCGCCTTAACGGAAGGAGAAATTTTTAAAAATCCGCAGTTGGCAAATACATTAGAAAAGATCAGCAAAGAAGGCCGGGATGGCTTTTATAAAGGAGACATCGCAAAAACAATTGATTTATTTATGAAAAAGATGGGTGGCTTTCTTTCTTATAAAGACCTGGCTGATCATACCTCCAATTGGGTAGAGCCTGAATTTACCACGTACAGGGGTTTTAAAGTATGGGAACTTCCTCCGAACGGACAAGGAATTACGGTGTTGCAAATACTAAACATACTCGAGCCTTTTGATATGAGCAAGGTTGCTTATGGAAGTGTTGAACATGTTCATCTTTTTACAGAAGCTGTAAAATTAGCTTATGAGGATAGGGCGAAATATTATGCCGATCCTGATTTTGCTAAAATTCCTGTAAAGTCACTTATATCAAAATCTTATGGGATAGAAAGAAGTAAACTGATAAAAAAAGATAAAGCGTCATTTGGTTTCACCAGCGGCGATTCTTTACTTAGCAAGGGTGAAACTGTATACCTCACAGTAGCTGATGAAGCCGGTAATATGATCTCATTAATACAAAGTAATTACTCAAGCTATGGCTCCAAATTAGTTCCTGATGGCTTAGGATTTGTACTCCAAAACCGGGGAGCATCTTTTAATTTAAGAGAAGGAGAAAACAATACCTATGCTCCTCATAAGCGGCCGTTTCATACCATTATTCCTGCTTTTGTTACAAAAGATGATAAGCCTTTCATGAGCTTTGGTGTAATGGGTGGCCCTTTTCAACCAATGGGACATGTTCAAATCTTAATGAATATTATTGATTTTGGAATGAATATACAGGAAGCAGGAGATGCTCCAAGAATAGATGTGACAGGTATGTCAGAGCCTGCCGGTGAACCTAAAGGACGGGAATTTATTTTACTTGAATCAGGATTTTCTCAGCAGACAATACAATCCTTGATGAATATGGGGCATCTATTTATTGGTTATGGTATACCGGGAAATTTTGGAGGGTACCAGTGTATAAGATTTGATCCGGTAAGTAAAGTTTTTTATGGGGCTTCTGATCCTCGAAAAGATGGCATGGCAGCAGGTTATTAAAACCTCTCATTGTGATAGGCCTGATGATATAGCCGGAAGTAGTTGCTCTAAAAAAATGAATAATAGAGCTATTATTTATTCAATTTATAACCTACTCTTAACTGGATACCTTCAAGAGTTCGGGTATAAATAAAATTACCTATCGTCGTAGGCAAATTATACGTTGCAAGTATGAATATTTTCTTTTTTATAGAAATGCCGGCAGAAAAATTTATGGTATAAGTCATCCTTGGGAGATTTATTTCATAAGAGCCATATAACGTATTAGTGGATCCTGCAAATCTCTGATTTACTTCCTTGCTATTCAGTAAATACATCATCCCGGTGCCGCCAGTAAAATAGACCTGGAAATTTTCTGCATTTACTGCATACAATCCTCCATTTACTTCTCCGGTAATTACAAGGTCTGATTTAAACGTGGTAGTTTTAATGAATGTACCATCGTTCATTTCTCCTTTATTTTTATAAGTAAACAACTTAATTTGTGGAAAGATAAAATACCTGTTGAAATCTCTGCTCACGGGTACAATGTATCCCAACGACACCAAAGGAGAAATTGACATATCGTAGTTCTGCGCAACTTTACCAATTGATTCCTCACCTTTCACCCTTATTCTGTTTACTGAAACTCCGCCTGAAATTATCCATTTAGCAGAAGGGTTCTTGTTTTTATACTTTGGCTTCTCGCTGGGATTTAATTTATTGAAAAATTCCACCATTTCTTTTTCATTATAAGCAAGTTTATTAAGAGAATTGCCCAGGTTTCCTTTTATAATCTGTGTTGAGAAAAGGCTCATTAATTGCTGTCTGTATTCCGGAACATCATAGATTTTATATTTGTCATAATATTTTTTATACTTTAATTCTAATATAGAATCTCCGGCTAATTTATAAAAGAAATTGGATCTTTTATTATCAGAGAAAATATATAACTCGTAATCCTTATCCTTAAAAATCAATCTTAAAAATGTTACAATATTTGCATACTGGTCGTCGAAAGTTACAATTGTTCTATTAATAATTAGCTGTTCATCTTCTATAAGATTCTCCAGTCGTGGACCTGAGTAGGTAATATATTGATCATAGTTTTCAATACTAAATTTAAAACAGTTTTCTGGCGTAAGCACTGAAAGCTTTGATGTTGCAAAGTCTGAAAATTCAACCCGTCCCGGATTTTGGCTCCATTGCCTGTAATTGGGAAAGATGCCTTTTATAGTATCGCCGGTTTGTGTAATATAATATCCGGAAAACGTTTTGTTTTGAGCGTACAATTGAGTATAAAGAAAAATAGTAAAAAACAAAGTAAGTATTCTCACAGCAGTTTTAATTAATGATTTAATTTATAATTAACGCGTAAGTTAACAATATCGGCTTTTGCAGAATGTACAACCTATGCACATTTATAACGCAGTTAGATTTCCATTGAAGTATAGACTATTTAGTTGCAGCAATAAAGGGATTTCCATGACAAGCACTTACCTGAGATTCCAAAAATTCAATGACATAGAATTAGCGAAAAGCATTAGCTGAATATGGAAATGGCTGCTGCACACAGTGATGAAATAATTACATAGTTCAGATGCATTTCAAATTGTATCAGAACAATTGTAAACGCCTTTATCCCTCTGTCATTTATTATTTAAATAAAGAAACTTATTGCTGCTGCTGTTGTTGCTGTTGTTGTTTTTGTTGCATATCCAGGTAATAACGGTAGGAGTTAATTGGCTCACCCGGGTTTTTGGCTTCATAACTAAATTTTGGTGGACTATATTTTTCGTTAGTTTTTTTAGCACTCCCGTTTTTAATTTCAACTGATACTTCTAATGTATGCTCGCCGGAACCTTTATATGTTCCTTTTACCGGGGTACAATCCATAAAATTTCTTCCAACTGCAAGGCGTACATGCTGATCATTAACGAGGCAGTTATTGGTAGGATCAAGTCCAAGCCAGCCATAATTTGGGATGTATGCTTCAACCCATGCATGGGTTGCTCCTTCTCCACGCATCTCTTTATCCTTAGGGCAAATATACCCGCTAACATACCTTGCCGGAATTGAAAACATGCGCAGGAATATCAGAAGTATATGAGCAAAATCCTGGCACACTCCAGCTTTAAGTTGCCATACTTCTTCTGTTTTTGTTTCAACACTTGTAAGACCTTTTTTATAACTAAAATTTTTGTATACAAAGTCAGACAGGATCATTGCATTTTTCATAGGTGTTTTATCATAACTCACTAAACCAGTGAGTATTTCCTTTACCTCAGGAAATGATTTAAAAAATTCCTGCTTTAAAAAATCAAGATAATACATGTTGTTTTTAAATGCTGATAAACTGTGCCACTGATCCGCAGCACCTGTATCATCTGCAGGAAAAACGACTGGCTTGGTGATAACCTCAGCATATGATTCAATTAATAATTCAGTATGAGGTTTGATAATTGAGAATACTCCTGTATGATTACCAAAGTAATCAACAAACACTTCTACTGCAGGGTAATTAGAAATTTTTATTTCATGCATTCTTACTTCCAGCAGCGCATCAACAATTGGATATAACATTATTTGATTAGTGCAATCAATTACTGTAGAAGAATAACTGTACCGGGTAATGTGTTTTATTTTATAATTAGCCATCTTCTTTATTTATTTTATTGATTTACGTAGTTCCAAAATAATATTTACTAAAAGCAGCTGCAATATCAAACAGTTCAATCCTGGTTTGAAATAAAAATTCATTGATTTTTAAAATATCAGCTTCATGTACATTACTGTATTTAATATTGTTCATTGTTTTACCAATAAGAAACTCCAAATGCTCATAGCTCTCAGGCAAACTTTCCGGCCTAAGCCTGGCAAAATATTTATACAGTTTTTCCATGCTGTATAAAATAGAATGCGGAAAATCGGGGTTGTAAAGAATAAGTTCTATTACATCTTTAATAGTAAAATTTCCTTTATACGTTTTAAGATATACTTCAAAACCAAAAAGGGAATAGAGTAAATATCTCAGGTCTGCTACCTGTGCAGCTTCATGCTGATTATTTAGCTCACTCATTTTTATCCTTGTAGTGTCTGCGGAATGGATCGCTCTCTCTAAAAACTTACCAATGTTAAGGTAGGTAAATCCTTCTCCTCTTGTCATTGTATTATCCACGGTTCCTGTAAACAATAGGCCGTTAGTTATTAAAAGATCAATAGCAGAAACCGGATCACCTGAAACTACCTGCTTTCTTAAATCCTGGCTGCGGATAAAATGATAATAATTGTTCAGGCATTGCCACACCTCTTTAGTAATATGATCCTGGATAGAACGGGCATTTTCCCGGGACTGCATTACATTGTTATAAGCCGATGCACTGTTTACCTGGTTAAATATCAAATACTCTAAAACCTTAGGCGAATTTTTTTCAAGGGCTATAATTTCTTCTTCGGGCAACTCCCCATATATTTTAAGCATTGGCCTCCATACAAACTCCCGCGCTTCATCCTGGCTCAGTATGTATTGTGTACGTATAGCTTGTAGCATGCCATTGGTTCGTTCCATATATCTTCCCAGCCAATATATTGTATCTGCAACTCTGCTTAGCATAAATAACAACCCCCAACCCCTAAAGGGGCTTTTTTTATTAAATAGTTTTTTCTCTATTGTTATAATTTATTATCACTTATAATATCAGATTTTTATGGATTAACCCCTCATCTCAACTTTTCTCTGTATTATTTGTGCATACATAAACAGCGTGGGATCTCTTACTTCTCCCTTTAGGGGACAGTGGCTAAGCCAGTACCCAGGTATCCTTACTTCCTCCACCCTGTGATGAGTTAACTATCATTGATCCTTCCCTTAATGCCACTCTTGTTAAGCCACCGGGAACTATATCAATACCATCAGGGCCATATAATGCAAATGGCCTCAAATCAACACGGCGGGGCTGTAATATTCCGTTTATATAACAAGGAGTAGAGGACAAACTAATAATAGGCTGGGCAATAAAATTTCTCGGTTCAAGAGTAATTGCATTTTTAAAATCACTGATTTGTTCATCAGTAGCAATGTTTCCCATAAGCATTCCGTACCCCCCTGATTCATTAGTACGCTTTATAACCATTGTATTCATGTTTTCAAAAACATATTTTCGACTGTCCTCATCAGCAAGCTGATAGGTGGGCACATTTTTCAAAATAGGTTCTTCATTAAGATAATATTTTATCATTGCAGGCACATATGCATATATAGCTTTATCATCTGCAACTCCATTGCCTATTGCATTTACAATAGCAACATTTCCTTTTCTATAAGCCCAGTAAATTCCGGCCACCCCTAAAATACTATCCGGCCGGAATACAAGTGGATCAATAAACTCATCATCCACTCTGCGGTATATTATATCTACCTGCTGCAGACCTTTGGTAGTTTTCATATATACATGATGGTTATCTACAATAAGGTCTCTCCCTTCTACCAACTCAATGCCCATTAGTCTTGCAAGAGTTGTATGCTCAAAATAGGCAGAATTATAAATGCCGGGGGATAATAATACTACTGTTGGATCACTGATTTGCCTGTTGCCGAGGGCAAGCAGATTTTTATACAAAAGATCAGGATATTCTTTTACAGAACGGACATTATTTTTTGGGAGAAGATCAGGAAAAATGCGGTAAATAATACTCCTGTTTTCAAGCATGTACGATACACCTGATGGGGTACGCAGGTTATCTTCCAGCACATAAAAATTTCCATCCTCATCCCTTATAAGATCTACACCGGCCACATGAGTATAGATATCAAATGGCACATCCACATTCATCATTTCCCTTAAAAAATTCGGGCATGAATAAATCAGATGCGGAGGTATAATGCCATCGTTAACTACAAACTGGCTATGATATATATCTTTTAAAAAAACGTTTAGCGCCTTTAACCTTTGCTTTATCCCGGCTTCTAAAAGCTCCCATTCTTCGCTGGTTATTATGCGTGGAATTATATCGAAAGGAAATATTTTTTCAATACCCTCACCGCTGTCATAAACGGTAAATGTAATGCCCTGGCTCATGAAAAGCTTCTTGGCCATTTCATCCTTATGAGTCATTTCCTCCGGTGCCAGGTTTGCTATCGAAGAAACAAAGTTTTGATATGGATTACGAATACCATCGGCCGCAAACATTTCATCCCAAACATTGGGTTGCTCCAGGTAAGATTGTAAAAGCAAATTTTCTCTCATGCCGGATGAAAATACAAAAATTCTTATAAAACTGTCAAAGTAGATTTTATTTTATATGAAAATATTAGAGGGATTTTAAATAAATTTCTGATTTTACTGGAGAAAAATCCAAATTTAAATGGGTTCTTGTTGATTTTTTGGTGTGCTTCTAAAATAAAATGCTTTTTTAATATAAACTCCATTTATACAATTTTGTAAACAACGGCGATATCAAAAATTCTAATCCAAATATTAATATCTCTGTTCTTTTATCGGAATTCTTTTCCTTCTAACTTCATCGTTGGGTCTTTTAAATCCGCCATCTGCCTCGTTCATACGCACCAAACGACCATTATAATTTGTGCCATCAATACTCTTTATCATTTTTGTTGCAGCGCTTTTATCAATCTCAATCCATGTATTCATCTCACGCAAATCAATTTTACCAAGACATTCTTTTTTCAGGTCACTTTCATCTAAAATATACTGGAGCATACTGGCTTTATAAAAACCGTCTTTTGTGCCGAGGTTAATAAATAAACGGGTAAAACCATTATCCCTGTTGCTAAAAGTTCCTCTATCTCTTCTGTTACCCATATCCCTGTTATTATCGGGTCTTCTTTCCCTGAGATCATTTCTTATATTTAGATCATCGGCATTTTGATAATACTTTAAAAAATGATTAAACTCAAGTGCAGCTACTCTTTTTAAAACTTCTTCTTTGGATATATCAGCAAATTTAGTTTGCAGATCTGCCATATAAGTTTCATACTCCCCATGCGAAGTATCAGCCTGCATTAGCTTATCCATAAAATGAAAAAATTGCTTTCGGCAAACATCTTTTCCACTTGGTATATCTAACCGATGAAATTGTGCATTGATCATTTTCTCGATCTGCCTTATTTTATAAGCTTCACGACTATGGCAAATGGTAATACATATGCCGCTTTTCCCAGCTCTTGCTGTACGTCCGCTCCGGTGGGTATACACTTCCATATCGTCAGGTAGTTCATAATTAATTACATGAGTAATGCCTTCAACATCAATACCACGGGCGGCAACATCAGTGGCAATTAATAGCTGGATACTTTTATCACGAAAGCGTTGCATCACTTTATCACGTTGTTGTTGGGTAAGGTCACCATGAAGAGCCTCAATATCATATCCTTCCTTTACCAGCCGCTCAGTAACTTCCTGTGCATCTGCCTTTGTTCTTGTAAAAATTATTCCATACATGCCGGGATTAAAATCAACCAGGCGTTTTAAAGTTTCATACCGGGATTGTGCAGGTGTAATAAAATACTGGTGATCTATATTTACATTGGCTGTATTCTTTTTACCCACAGTTACTTCCTGGGGATTTTTCATAAAATTTTTAGAAATAGCTTTTACTTCAGCAGGCATAGTAGCGCTAAACATCCAGGTGCTTTCACGCCTGATAGTATTTTTTAAAACGAAATCAATATCGTCCCTAAAGCCCATATTCAGCATTTCATCTGCTTCATCTAATACAACATATTTTACTTTTTCAAGATCAATTGCTTTTCTCTCGATCATGTCAATTAACCGGCCCGGTGTGGCTACAACAATATGTACACCTTTTTTTAGAGCACGTATTTGCATTACTATAGAGGCCCCGCCATACACCGGTTCTGCTATAGCATTTTTTAAATATTTTTTATAGTCATGGAAGTCGTTACATATTTGTAAACACAATTCACGTGTGGGACAAATTATTAGAGCCTGCGGATACTTTTGATCAACATCAATTAATTGTAATAGTGGTAAGCCGAACGCAGCAGTTTTACCGGTTCCGGTTTGTGCCAGACCCACAAAATCAGTTGTGCCGGATAATAAAATAGGAATGGCTTTTTGTTGTATTGGTGTAGGCGTTTCAAATCCTAAATGAGTAATGGCACGCAGCAAATGTTCGTTTAAACCTAACTCTTCAAATGAGTTCATGTAACTTATATTTATTTAAGCGGCAAAGGTAGGCTTTTACGCTATGCATTTTATAGCAGTTCAAAATGTTATGCCTTAGCGATACAATAATTAAAACTCACTAATCTTCACAACATTTAAACTAATTCAGAGTTTTATAGTCTTTGTACCCACAACCTTTAACTGATCGGATTAAATGAATAAAATTTACTTATGCATCGGGGTACTGCTTATGTGGTCAGCATATTGCTATCCACAAAAGGATGCGGAGGATAAAAGACTTTTAGATTCACTAATTAAAGAAGATGATTTTTTAAGTATGCTGAATTTATTAGGTGAACCTTCAAGTTATCTAAAAGTGAACCTGAATATTGGCAATAAGCTTTTTAGTATAAATAATAATGCTCTGAATGCTATGGACCAAAACAAAAGATTAATTTTTACACCTTCAATAGAATATTTTAATAAAAGTGGCTTTGGTATTTCAGTTGCAGGCTATGTAATTAATAACAATAATAAAACGGCATTTTACCAATATGCCATAACTCCCTCTTACGATTATGTATCCGGTAAAAAGATTGAAGCCGGAATTTCATTTACAAAATTTTTTGTGAAAGATAAATACAGTACTGTTTCATCCCCGATTCAAAACGATTTATATATCTATACCAATCTTAAAAAGACCTGGCTTAAACCGGGAATAGCATTTGGATATTCAGGCGGAACATACAACGAAATAAATTTTACAGATACAACAGTATTTCAGCAGAACAGGATGATAAGGATACAATTTACTGATACTGTAAATACCAGGATAAATGCTGTTTCATTAATTGCCACAGTTAGTCATACGTTTTCAGAATATGGCATAATAAAGTCAAACGATGCATTAAGTTTTACCCCGCAACTGTTACTGAATATGGGAAGCAGCAAGTATGTAGTATCACATAAAACATCTTCAATGCTTTACAGGCCATATACTAAAACAACCACAACCAGGATAAGAAATTTTCAGGAAAAATCAGTATCACCTGCCCTTAAAATAGAATCACTTGGATTAAGTCTTGATGCAACTTACAGGATAGGTAAATTAATTTTTGAGCCACAATTATATCTCGATTATTATCTTCCTTCTACTACAGAAAAAAGATTTAGCCAGGTATTTTGCTTTAATGTGGGATATGTTTTTTAGAATTTCAGTTAACAAAGAATTACAAATTATTTTTTTCTATGGCATATATATTGAATTTATTAACCAAATCTTTTTTTATGAAAATTAAACTTATCTCGCTCGCAGTAACACTGCTTATCTTTTCCGCTTCTTATTCTCAAATTAATTTTGGAATAAAAGCCGGTGCCAGTATAAACAAAATCACCGGAAAATCTTTTAAGGATCAATTTACTTATGGTTACCATGCAGGCGGATATGTTACCCTTGGGCTTGGTGGAAAATTAAGTATACAACCTGAAGTTTTATTTAACCAGTTTAAAACTGACACCTCAACAACTTTTAGTTCTGTATACCAGTTTAACAAGGTAAAAAACATCACACTAAATTATTTAAGCATACCGATATTATTGAATTATAAATTAGGAAGCAGCCTTGCACTGCAAGTGGGCCCTCAGTTTGGGATATTGATTGATAAAAATAAAGACCTTTTAAAAAATGGGCAGGAAGCTTTCAAGCAAGGTGACTTTTCTATGATAGGAGGCCTTCAGCTTAAACTATTAAACTTTCGTATTTATGGCAGATATGTAGTTGGTCTTTCTGATATCAGTAATATTGGAAATGCTGATAAATGGAAAAGCCAAAGCATACAGCTTGGTGTTGGACTTGGTATATAATTAAGAACGCAATACAACAATTTCCTTTTCTTTATTTAACCTGATAATCGCAGACGCTTTAGCTACCCTGAAATCACTCTGACGGTGTTGAACTATATAGTCAACACCGTTTTTTATTTCTACACTGATATCTTTAAAAATTGCTGGAGCAGGCTTTCCGGAAATGTTAGCAGATGTTGACACTAAAGACTTATTAAATTTATTTAAAAGAGCGGTGCAAAATTCGTCAATAGTAATTCTTATTGCTATAGTTCCATCTTCGCTTATTAAACTATGTGCTACATTTATTCCGTTTTCATAAACTGCAGTTACCGGCTGGGAAGTTTGAGAAACATAATTTAAAATTTTATCGTCCGGTGCTTTAACATACCTGCCAATATCCATCTGCTCAGAAATTAAAATAATCATTGCCTTTGAATCTTTCCTTTGCTTTAGAGCAAAAATTTTTTCAACGGCCTGTTGATTTGTTGCATCGCAACCAATACCCCATACAGTATCTGTCGGGTAAAGTATAATTCCCCCGGTGTTTAATATTTTTAAGCAATTTTCAATATCATTTGTAAACTCACCCATTCTTATCTTTTGCATTAGTTTGCATTTCCTTTAAATATGCATACTTTAAAAAACTATAATAAGCAGAAAGCTTTGCTGATACAAGTCCATACCATCCATCTAAAAACCCCAGCTTAAAAAGATAATTTGTAAAGAATGTAAAACCCGGGGTAAGGTATAATTTATACCATGAACATTTTTTTCCTGAAATAAAATATTTCTCAGCACTTAATAATGCATATTTATTCAGCTTGTTTATAAATTCATTAAAATTCCCCATAGTATAATGTAATACATGACCTTGTAATTTTTTTACTTTATACCCTCCAGGGACGTTCAATTTTTCATGAACTAAAAATGTATTCCATGCTATTTTGGTTTTATTAAATAATCTTATGTGGTGATTCCTGAGCCATTGGCCATATTGCATTTCCTTCTTACCAATAAAGCTTTTAAAATAGAGATCATATAAAATATGCGGATCATTATATATAGATGAATCTGATAAGCTTTGTTTTAGCTTTCCATCAATGGCTTCGTCTGCATCAAGTGAAAGGATCCAGTTATATTTAGAAATAGCGATTCCTGAATTTTTAGTTGCGCCATAGCCTGTCCATTCGGTTTGTAAAATTCTTGTTTCATATTTTTTTGCTATTTCTAAAGTGCCGTCTGTACTGCCTGAATCAACTATTATCACATCATCTGTAATGCCCTGTATGCTGGCCAATGTTCGCTCTAAAACATGCTCCTCATTCTTTGTAATAATAACAATCGAAAAATAATTCAAGATGCTTATTTTTTTATCAAGCAATATTATACATCTTACAATAAAGCCTTGTAAAAAATTTATAACTTCATTTATCCAGGTGCTATATGTTTGCAAAAAAATTATCAGCATGGATTTAAAAGAAATGATCGCTCTGGTTTGGGCTGACAGACAGTTGCTAAATCAGCCTGAATATATTGATGGAATAAAAACGGTAATTGAAAAATTGGACAAAGGGGAATTGCGGACAGCTATGCCTGTTAATGATACATGGCGAGTGAATGAATGGGTAAAGCAAGCCATTCTTCTTTACTTTGGGATACAAAAAATGGAGACCTATGTTTTACCTCCATTTGAGTTTTATGATAAGATGAAATTAAAAAGTGATTATGCATCCCTGGGGGTAAGGGCTGTACCGCATGCTGTGGCCCGCTATGGCGCTTACCTTGCAAAAAATGTAGTACTGATGCCAAGCTATGTAAATATTGGCGCTTATGTAGATGAAGGAACAATGGTTGATACATGGGCTACCGTAGGTAGTTGCGCTCAAATTGGAAAGCATGTCCATTTAAGTGGCGGGGTTGGTATTGGAGGTGTGCTTGAGCCTTTGCAGGCAAGCCCTGTTATAATTGAAGACGGATGTTTTATCGGAAGTCGCAGCATCGTAGTAGAAGGAGTAAGAGTAGAAAAAGAAGCAGTGTTGGGGGCTAATGTTGTACTAACACAATCAACAAAAATTATTGACGTTAGTGGAGCCGAGCCTGTGGAATATAAAGGCCGTGTTCCGTCCCGCAGTGTTGTTATACCTGGAAGTTATTTAAAGAAATTTCCTGCAGGAGACTACAATGTTAGCTGTGCCTTAATAATAGGAAAAAGAAAGGAAAGCACAGATATAAAAACCAGCCTTAATGAAGCATTAAGGGATTTTAATGTAGCAGTTTAATAAAGTTGTATGATAACAGCAGGCTATTCAGGAACACCCCTGGCAAAAAAATTAGGCTTTAAAGAGGGTTATAAAATTCGTTTGATAAACCAACCGGATTATTATTTTGATTTATTTACAGACATGCCTGAATATATCTCAATACTTAGCGACAAAAAAAGCACGAAAAATCTTATTCATTTTTTTACAAAGCATGCAAAAGAATTAAACGCAACCATACCCCTTTTAAAAAATGAAATAGAGCCAAACGGTATAATCTGGATATCGTGGCCAAAGAAAGCATCAAAAATTGTAACAGATGTAAATGAAGATATTATCAGAAACATTGCATTGGCTAATGGGCTTGTGGATATTAAAGTTTGTGCAGTTGACGAAACATGGTCGGGCCTCAAATTAGTTATTCCGGTGAAAAACAGGATCAATACTTAAGAATGGAGGAACGCATTAGGCTACAGATTTAATTACTCAACTTGTTAAATACATTTTGTGGGATTTACATGATTAAATAAAATTTATATTTTTACGTTGATATAACCCAGACCCATAAAATGAAACAGGTATTTATAATTTTAATTTTAACCCTGCCGGTATTCAGCGCTATTTCTCAAAATTCATCTTTTGAACTAAAAAAAACTTCTTTAAAGGTTCCGGAAATGTTTTCCGGTGTTGAAGATACTATCCGTAAACAGTTTGAGGCAAAGGGCTTACAATGGCCGGCAAAGTTTATTTACATCCGTTCTTTTAAGTATGATGCCAACTTAGAAGTATGGGTAAAAAATACTGCCAAAGAGAAGTACCAACTTTTTAAGGTATACAAGGTTTGTATGCAAAGCGGCACAATGGGGCCGAAAAGATTGCAGGGCGATTACCAGGTACCTGAAGGTTGTTACTACATTAATGAATTTAATCCGAACAGCAATTATCACCTTGCCCTGGGATTAAATTATCCAAACTCGTCTGACAAAATTTTAAGTGATTCTTTAAGGCCTGGCGGAGATATTTATATTCATGGAAGTTGTGTTTCAGTTGGCTGTATACCGCTTACTGATAAACAGATTGAAGAATTATATGTTATTGCTGCTAATGCAAAAAACAACGGTCAGGAGTTTATTCCAGTGCATGTTTTTCCTATAAAATATGATCAAAAAAAATCTCTTGAATATTTAACAGCATCTGCTAAAACCAATCCTGCATTACAAAAATTTGCATTGCAATTGAAAGCGCTGTTTGATCGTTTTGAAGAAACCAGACAACTGCCCGCAGTAATGGTAAATAAAAAAGGCGAGTATGTTATCAACTAAAGCTTATCTCATAAGCACCTGTATAGTGTCAGTTGTTTTTTGTTCAAGCACAATTGTTTTACCACCTGTAAGTTTCTCTATTAATTCTTTTGTATAATGACGTATGGTAAGAAGGGTAAGATTTTTTTCTATTTGAACTTCATAGATTAAAGATGTATCAAGAGCAAGCTTTTCTATTTTATCAGGATTGTCATCTAAGCAACAAAGCATACTTATAGCGCCGTTTTGGCTTTATCTAATTCTCAAAAATTTCATACAACCAGCTCACCAACTTTTCACAATGTGATCTTTACAACTCGACCTCGACTACCCCTTCAAAAGCTAATTCAGCTGCCCCTTCCATATAAACATGATTATTCGTATCCCAAATGATTTTTAAATCCCCTCCAAGCAAACTGACTATTATAGCTCTTTCCGAGAAATTATTTAAAATAGCAGCTACTGTGACTGCGCAGGCACCTGTTCCGCAGGCTAAAGTTTCACCACTCCCTCTTTCCCAAACACGCATTTCTAGTTGGGTTCTATTAATAACTTTTACAAATTCTGTATTAATTCTCTCGGGAAAAATTTCATGTTTTTCTATTATTGGTCCAATCGTATGCACAAGTTCGGTAGTGATTTTATCCACAAAAAAGACAGCATGAGGGTTACCCATAGAAACACAAGTAACAGGTTGATTGAAAATATCAGGAAATAGATTTTGATTAATAATCTCATTAAGATTAGATTTAACAGGAATTTTTTGAGACTCTAAAATTGGCTCTCCCATATCGACCTTGACAGTTTTGACTTTTCCATTTTCAATATTGAGGGCTAAGAGTTTTATACCAGCTTTTGTTTCCAGAGTTATGGTATTCTTATCAGTCAATTTTTTATCATAAACAAATTTACCAATGCATCTAACACCATTACCACACATATTTCCTTCAGAGCCATCAGCATTAAACATTCGCATTCGAAAATCAGCTATATCAGATTTCATAATGAGAATTATGCCATCACCGCCAATGCTCAAATTCCTGTTTGATAAAATTGGAGACAGTTTTTCAGGGTCTTTGATTTCACGATCAGTACAGTCTATATAAATATAATCATTACCAATCCCATGCATTTTGGTGAAAATAATTTTTTCTAGCATTGACACTCATTTAGAATAGAATTAATTAGTTCCTCGTTGCTTAATCTTTTTCTAATTAATTGAGGATCTTTATCCTTAAAAATTAATACTTCAGCTGGCATAGCTCGTAAATTATAAACACCTCCCATTGAGTAACAATAAGCACCCGCATTTTCTATTGCTAAGAGGTGGCCCTCTTCAATTTCTCGAATACTTCGATACTTCGCAAAGTTATCCCCTGTCTCACATATATTTCCGCAGATATCGTACTTATAAATTTTTCCTTTAGGATTGCTTAAGTTAACAATCTGATGATAAGCGGTTTCATAAAACATAGGACGTATAAGTTGTGGGAAACCTGAGTTTGTTCCGGCTATTAATATTCCATCATTATTTTTTAAGGTGTTAACTTCTAATAACAAATAGCCTGCTTCAGCTACTATATATTTACCTGGCTC
>JBDSAQ010000048.1:0-5221 GCA_039922095.1 Ginsengibacter sp.
ATACTACAGGTAGAAGCAGAAGCAACCGCAACAAAAAAACGTGCGAATGCAGAAGCAGAGGCAACCAAAGCAAGAGCAGGAGCACAGGCCGAAGCTACCAAACTTAATGCAAGTGCAGATGCAGAAAAGATCAGCAAGACAGGTTTGGCTGAGGCTGAGAAAATTATGGCCATAGGTAAATCCACTGCTGAAGCATATGAACTACAGGTAAAAGCGATGGGTGGAGATAACTTTACAACTTATAAGATCACTGAAGAGATCGCCAGGGGTAATATCAAAATAATACCTGATATTCTTATAGGCAGTGGAAGCGGAACTGATGGCGGCATCAATGGGCTACTTGGTATGAAGCTATTAGAAATGATGGATACAAAAAAGACAGATAAACCGGCAACCAACTAACAAAACTATAGTTATAAAAAGATACTCCACTCATGAAAGATTTTTCATTGTATCCTTATAATATTTGGACATTTTTTTTACATATTTAATTTCAGGCTCCTATTTTTTTAGCATGTAAATCACTATAAAAATGTCCAAGAAAACTTATAAAACGTCGGAACATAGTTTACTATATTTGCCCATGTTGAATGTGTCCGTTTTGTAGAAAATTCTGGTTAATTTCTATAGTCAGCCACTTCAGAATCCTTCACTCTCCGGAAAAGTAGAGTAGCAACATTTTAATAACTTATTTGAAATTTTTTATGTATCGTTCTCATACCTGCGGCGAATTACAACTAGCAGATATTAATAAAGAAGTTACCCTTGCCGGATGGGTACAAACTATAAGAAAGTTCGGCAGCATAACTTTTATTGACCTCAGGGATCGTTATGGCATCACCCAGTTATTATTTAATGAATCGCTGAATGCACGGCTTGACGCTGATCCGCCGGGGCGTGAATTTGTGTTGCAGGCAAAAGGGAAAGTAAATGAGCGAAGTAATAAAAATGCTAACCTTTCCACAGGAGACATTGAGATAGTAGTAACCGATTTTACTATCTTAAATAAATCGGCGGTACCACCTTTCACTATACAGGATGATACTGACGGAGGAGATGACCTGCGAATGAAATTTCGTTTCCTTGATTTAAGAAGAAATGCAGTAAAGAAAAATATTGAATTACGTTATGCTGTAAACCGTGCTGCAAGAGACTATCTTCATAAAAATAGTTTCATAGATATTGAAACCCCTTTTCTTATAAGGTCAACACCGGAAGGGGCAAGGGATTTTGTAGTACCCAGCCGCATGAATGCAGGTCAGTTTTATGCATTGCCGCAATCGCCGCAAACGTTTAAACAATTATTAATGGTAAGTGGCTTTGATCGCTATTTCCAGGTTGTAAAATGTTTTAGAGACGAAGACCTAAGGGCCGACCGCCAGCCGGAATTTACACAAATAGATTGTGAAATGTCTTTTGTAGAACAGGAAGATATTCTTCAAATGTTTGAGGGCATGGTAAAATATATTTTTAAAGAAGTTAAAGGCATTGATTATACAGAAACCATTGAGCGGATGACATGGGAAGAAGCCATGTGGAACTATGGAAATGATAAACCGGATATACGATTTGAGATGAAGCTTGCGAATTTAAAAAGCGCTTTTAAAGCACTCACTTTTGGAGAGGGTTTGAGTGAGGTTTTTAAAGGTTTTAAGGTTTTTGAAGATGCAGAAACAATTTTAGCTATTGCAGTAAAAGGCTGCGCAGAATATACCCGCAAACAGTTAGATGAGTTAACTGAATGGGTTAAACGTCCGCAAATAGGCATGAGCGGACTGATCTATTGTAAATACAATAGTGATGGTACATTAAAGAGCTCGGTTGATAAATTTTTTAATGAAGAGGAATTAAGAACCTGGGCAACTAAAACCAATGCTGAACCCGGCGACCTCATTTTAATTTTGACTGGTAAGGAAGAACGCACAAGAAAAGCAATGAGCAATCTGCGTTTGTACATGGGTGAAAAATCAAGGCTTAGAAAACATGGGGAGTTTAAATTATTGTGGGTAACTGACTTTCCATTGTTTGAGTATGATGAAGAAGAAAACCGCTGGGTGGCACGGCATCATCCATTTACTTCTCCCAAACCCGACCAGATTGAAACCATGATAAACAATGATCCGTTAATAAAAAATGCTGATAAATATTTAGAGCATCCCTATGCAACCATTAAGGCTAATGCCTATGATATAATTTTAAATGGTAACGAAATTGGCGGAGGTTCCATAAGAATTTTTCAAAGGGATTTGCAGGAGAAAATGTTTGCAGCACTTGGAATGTCGAAAGAAGAAGCACAACACAAATTTGGTTTTTTGTTAGGTGCATTTGAATACGGCGCCCCGCCGCACGGAGGCATTGCATTTGGTTTCGACAGGCTTTGCGCAATTCTCGGTGGCAGCGAAAGCATTAAAGATTTTATTGCCTTCCCTAAAAATAATAGCGGACGTGATGTGATGATTGATGCTCCTTCAACCATTGATCATAAACAGTTTGAAGAGCTGCAGATAAAGCTGGATTTGAAATAAATGTGTGCAATACAAATGGGATTTTTAGAAGCCGCACATAAGCACTCATTTTTAATAAGGAACAAATTTTTAAGTTCTTTATGCGGTTGTTTTATTGTATAAGAAACTTTAAACCGGCCGGAATCTTAGAATGGGTTATTACAGATAAATCCAAAAAGCCAGACGCCATAGTGCTTGTCGTGTTATTTACAAAGAAAGCAAGAATTGTAAAATTTGTCGAAGCACTCTTTAATAGTTTATCATTCGTCATTAAGTCTTCTCCCTTTCACAAGTAAAGCCATTCCAAAAAGCCAGGGCTAAGTTGTTGGCTCAAACATTTGTGAAGGCATGGCAATAGAGAATTGTCAGCCTGCATGAATGCTTAATTGAAAATGGATGTAGAAGATAAGATAAAATACAAATGTTGAATAGCGTAATGTCGGTTTGAACAAAAGATGATAAGAATTACTGCTGGTCAAGTGCTGCTGCCCAAGCTATGCTTTTACAAATGCACGTCTTGTGTGCAGTTATTTGGAAAGCCATGTCCAAAATCTTTTTTTCTTTTTACTTGTTTCTAAATCATAGTTTTTTTTGAATACTTTTTGCCAGTGTTTATATACGAGAGCAAAAGAAAGAAAAAATACGATTGCAGGTATAATGTAACAGTAAGGATGATTTTCTAATAAGCCAACATAAGTCCATAATGCTAACACAATTGAATATACAAAGCCAGTTGCTATCGGTTCTTTAAAAAAATTATCACCCTTTAGCAATTCAATAAAAAAACCTTTTTTCACCTTTTTATCTGTATCATAACTCTTTTCATTTTCTTCCATTTGTTCTTCAACCCATTTACCTAATTTAATAAATTGTGTACACTTTTCTATTCCTTTTAATTCATAAACAAGAAGTCCAAAAGTAACTACAAGTCCAAAACACCTATCGCAATATGCTGGTGATTCAGCAAAGATTTGCTGCCAGGTTTTTGTTCAATATACAATGAACCTAATACGGCAATTCCACTTGCAAGAGGAAGAAACCCTAACAGTTTAGATCTGAAGTCATCTACTTTATGATAACCTTCGGAACATGTGTCGTAAATTTTAATAAGGTCACTATTTGTTGCCATAAACGGTTATTTTAATTCTGCTAACGTTTTTATGCACCATGATTGAGTTACAAAACGAACATCATCAGGTTTCAATTCAAATTTAGCTATTGATTTTTTATTTTTGTCACCAACTTCAACCGGGAGCTATAAGATAAAGATTTGTCTGTTCGTATTTTAATAATGGAAAAAAAATAAATAAGTCTGAAATTACATCACCAAGTTCATTTAATACTTCGCCCTTTTTTGTCTGTTGATTATATATTCTTGCCATCATTCCGTCAAGAGCATTTAAAGCCATTCTGATAAATAGTCCTTATGGAAGTGCTAAAAACAAAACATTGTTTTGGTCTGCGTACCAAAACAATAAACCGACAACGAGTGAAAGTAAAATAGAGCTAATCGTGATTTGATTTGCTGTTACTCCTTTTGAATGTAAAAAAATCAGAATTGGATTCAAAATTTTCTGAAATTTTGGTTTTATATTATAAATTGAAATCATCGGTTATTAAGGTGTAACGTCGTTTATAAATTACCACCAACCCTTATATTATCCCTTAAACTAATTGCATTAGTGAAACCAAATTAGCAGGATTAACGAATAACCAACAATATGACACAGTTAATTCAATCAGTTATCAGATTTGGTATGCTGTCACATTCAGTAAACTAAGACTGGCCATGCTTTACGTTGGTCTGTACTTATTAAGATTCTACCTTGTTATCTTGAAAGAACACTTATACTTCCCCCCGTCAAACCTTCTGCCTGAGATGATATTTTTATCTGACCTGGTTTTGCTCCGGCTTTTATAAGAATTGTAGCTATCCCCGCTTCTGCTGAAACAATAGGAGGACCAATTATTTCTCCATCACCACTTATGGTAAACTTTACCTTATCTGTGGCATTGTATATAGTTGTTCCCTTGTTATCTTTTATATCTGCATACACAAACACTATATCATTCTCCCCGGCATTTAATGGCCTTCCACTATAATCAACACTGAGGCTGAGCTTTGCTGGAGTGCCTGGTGTATTTCGTGTTTGCTCAATAATTTTTTTATTATTGATATACCCGATGGCTGTTAATGTACCTGGCGTAAAAGTATTTATGTGAAAGGTAAAAGGAGGATGTTTTAAATTGGTTGTGTATTGATTTTTATCGGGCTTTTGTCTGCCTAATGATTTACCATTTAAAAATAACTGCACTTCATCACAATTGCTAAAAATCTTTACAGATATATCTGATCCCGGTTGGCAGTAGTTTGCAATAAATAACATAGGCTTATTGAATAATGAACTGCTGTTTAGTACAGGATCTGACTGGCTCTGGTAAAAATAAAATGCAAACTTTGGAAGCCTTACCATATCCATAATACCCGATGATTCTATATCTGCAGCATAGCCACGGTTGTAGTCAAACATAAGCCAGTTGGCATCTCCAACGGCAGGTGAGTATAAGTTATCATTATATGCTTCCTGGTAATTTAAGGCCTGCTGTAATAAACGCCGCTCACCAAAAGCACGTAACTGACGTGATGATCTTTCTTCTTTTTTAAGATCCTGGTAGGCTGTTTGATTAAACCCGGCATTCTGTGCATAGTATTCCCA
>JBDSAQ010000049.1:0-2807 GCA_039922095.1 Ginsengibacter sp.
CACATTGATTGTAATAACGAAGAACTACCTTTCGGTCCGTTATTAGTGGATGATGTTTTAAACAGAACCGAAACTGCTATGTCCCAAAAGCATTGTTTTCTGGCTACCGAATTAGCACTAAAAGCACAAAAAACTGCTAAAACACTTAATATAAAAAAATAGGACTGCGCATATTCTGAGTGATTTACATGAAAAAGGGCGGTCATTCTATCACCCCCCATTTGCCTGGTTATATAATAGCAGGCAATATAAGATTAAAAATAAAATCAATACTAAATGGCTAATTTTAGATTATCATCCTGCACTATCCTGAAAACATTAAACAGGAATTTAGACCTGATATAGAAAGCGAGAGGACTTATATAAGTTACAATTGCCTTATCCTGGCATTCCGGTAAAATACCTCGGCATATTCCGATTGCAGCAATAGTCGTCCTCCTGTTACACTTGCGTTTTTCCCCCTGTTTACCACAACCCCGTTTACTATATGAACACAGGTACCATTGTAAGAAATTACTTCTACAATATTCCATTCTCCGTTAGGTTTTTCGCCATCGTTCTGCTTTATCATCCGGGTATGATTTGCAGGCTTATTAGTACTATCATTTACTGTTATTGTAGAAAAACCTAACAACCAAAAATCACCAACATCACCTTCCTGTATCTGGCATTCAATTGATTTTGGCCAGATAGAATCCGGCTCATTGTCAGGGATATTATAGCATATGCCGGCATCACGTTTTAGTTTTTCATGGGGCGGCCATTTTTTCTCTCCCCATTTAAATTCAACCACAAAATGATAATTATTGAAGGGCTGTTTTGTTCTTATATATCCCAGTTCTCTGCCGCTTACATGAAGTACTGTATCTTCCAATAAAAAATTATGTTCCGGATCTGTATCCATATCTCTGCCTTTAAGAAATATATTCCAGCCATCAAGATCTTTACCATTCATTAAAGTTTTATACTCCTCCTGTTCTGTTACAGGCTTTATATTTTTTACCAGGAAAACATAGTCATTATAATCTCCATTCAATGCTTCTTCAAAACATACCAGGTAGCTGCTGGCTATAAGTTTTCCCCACTGATCTTTAACAGGATAAACTCTTACAGCATGTGATGCATTGGTAGGGAATAACAATATGTTCCAATTATCATCAGTATAAGAGGAGTGTGTTGGGCTATTGTTATATAAACCAAAAACATTTTCGCCCGGATCAAATGATGTAGTGCCTGAATCTAAAGAAGGGAATAAAGTAGATTGTTGAGGATGTGTTTTAGTTTTGCTTAAAACCCCAACCTGGTGATTTTGAGGGCCGGTTTTAGAGTTTGTATAATACCCAAACGGAAGTGGAAAATCCGGTGAGAACCGTGCAACCGGAATCATTTCCACTTTTCCTTTTGCTGCCTTGCGAAAGTATGATGCTTTAATTTCTTCGCCCTGTAATTCCGGCCTTTCATGGTTCGCCAAAGAGCTCCAGCCATTATCAACGTGGTATCCTAATATTTCAAAAATTGTTTTTAAAGATGCCTCATTGTCTCCTTCTACTCCCTTTAATGATAGGCCCCGCAGATCTCTTTCTGCTAATAATTTTCCTGTAGAACCGGTGACTTGCAATTTTGCTTTTGCTATGCCAATAAAATTATTTTCTGGTGCAAATACAATTGATAAATTTATTCTCTTCTTACCTGTAATTTGTTTTGGTGCAGAAGAGTCTAATTTAAAGCTTCCTGATTTTTCTCCTGTAATAAGCAAGTTTATTTTTTCCCTTCGCTTCTTTTTTAAGACTATTGTTTCCGGTTCACTCTCTGTTCCTTTTACAGCGGAAAAAATAATTTCTTTTCTATTCACCTGCAAAGAATTTTGCTGTGCTGTTACAGTGCCAACAGCAAATAATATTGATAAGAGCAATATCAATTTGAGAGAAAAATATTTTACCATTAGATATATTTTGCGGTTTATAACTCCTGTTTATACAGTTAGATTATTTTAAAAATAAATGATGAAGAGGTCATATATTTTCCACCCTGCGAAGCTGTAAATAAATAGGAGGGTTTATTATTTTGAAAAAGGATTTGCGGCCTTTCAAAGCGTCCATATTTTTTTAAGTAGGAAGGTGGCGGTGGTTGTTGTATATATTTATCAGCACCGTAATAAGCAATTTTAGGTTCGCTCCACTGAATACCTTTTTTTGATTGCATGATAATACCTGCCTCATGATTATAGATGCCCATATCACGGGCAATCATTTTAAATTTATTTTTTTCCATCCATACAAATGCATCTTCAAATTGCCTGTTGTTTCCTTTTGAAGAAAAATCTATTATAGGATTTCCACTGTATTTTATATAGGGACCTTCTAAACTTTTTGCTATTGCCAACCCATATTTGCGGTTTCCTCTTATAAGGGGGTCAGTTGAAGTTTCATACTCCTTTGTATTCCACGATTTATAATACAACCAATATTCCCCATTATTATGTTTTACGAAGGCCGGGTTTGTCGTGCAATGATCATCCCATGCACCAGTTGCGCCTGCTTCCAGCAAAGGCTTGTCTGGCTTATGCCATGGCCCATTTAATGAATTTGAAAATGCAAGTCCGATACGCTTGGTATTTGTTTTTCCATTAGAATTACCCATGTAAAAAAGGCAATACCTGTCATCTGTTTTTTTTATTAAAGGATTATGACAGGTGGTAGCATCAAAGTATCCAGACCTCGGCGAGAGTACTACTTCCAGGATTGTAAATGGTTGATCAGCATCCTCTGAAATTGCATGGACTATCTCACTTCCATTTATCCATCCTC
>JBDSAQ010000050.1:0-7471 GCA_039922095.1 Ginsengibacter sp.
ATATTTTGGATAATACTAGTATACCCAATGCCTGGGCAAAAGTGATATTTGACACATGAAGTACGGCTGGTAAAATTGCATTCCACAAAGACATTACTATGAAACTAAAAAGCAATATTCCACCAATAAGAAGGAGAAAAAACATTAACCCCTTCCGAAACCAAAATCTTTTATTATTGTACATATAATTTTGTTTTAAAAATTTAATAATTCATCTTTTAAAATAGCAAGCCTTTCTCTTAAATGCAGAACGGCATAGCGTTTTCGGGAGATAAGCGTAGCAACAGGCACACCGGTTTCCTTAGCTATTTTTTCAAATGGGATATCTTCCAGTTCATGTTGCACAAATGCTTCTCTTTGTTCTCCAGGTAACTCATCGAGCGCTTCCTGCAATGTACTCCAGAAGAGGCTCCTGAGATATTCAGTTTCAGGATTGGAAGTGTTTGAAAACAACACTTCATTCCACGAAAATTCTTCTTCATCAGCATCTGCAAAAATGTCTTCAAGAAATTCAGGTTTCTTTTTCCTATGATTATCAGTTATTTTATTTCTTGCGGTTCTAAAAAGCCAGGCAGTGATTTGTTCAATTGGTTTTGTATTTCCGGCAAACTGGTAAAAAACATCCTGTAAAATATCTTCAGCATCTTCATCGCTGGCTACACGCTTTTTTATAAAGCTTAGCAGTCGCCTGCTATAGCTCTTAATAGTTTGGGTGATATTATTTTGTTTATCATCACTCATTGTTGCCGCTATGGGTAGTGCTTCTTCCATTCATCTATGCAGACGATTAAGCAGGAAGAATATTTTAAAAAATAAAAAATAGTTTCAGTTTGCCAGGTCTGAAGCTACCTGGTGCAGCGATGCTTCTTCTAATACTATCCTTGAAGATGAATTGTTTTGTGAATGCCATTTTATTAAGCTGATCTTTCCGTCTGCTATTTCTATACCGGTAATATCTCCATCATTGTAGCAACAGCAGCCGCTGTTATAATAGGAAGGCTTTAAATTCACCTTTTTGTTTCCTGTAGTTGTCTCATCCATTTTATTATTCTCATGATCGGAATATTTGCCTGAGGCAAAAACAGGCTTATGTGTATGACCCGTTACGAGTAATAAATTTTTTTTATTGCTGCTCCATTCATACATCATTATATTGTGCCTGTCCCTAAGCCTGTAATCTTTGGCTGGCGTATTAACATTTATTTCTAAATATCTTTGAAGCGGCCGCCACACATGGGCTACAATCCATGTGCTTAGTGAATTATTATCACTCAATTTATCTCCTTGGTGACCGTGGGTAAAAAATATTGAAAGAGGCTGCGTGCCAATATTAGCTTTTAATAAAACACCCTCCCAGACAGGTAAGGGCAAAGTAAAAATATCTTTAAACCATCTTTCTACATCCAGCTTGTTTTTCCAGGTTATATCATGATTGCCAAATGTTTTATAATATCTCTGTTGTTCATGGAATTTTGATTCAGCTCTAAGCGCAGTAATGTTTTTGGAGATTACTTCTTCTGGTTTGTATTTCCAAAGTTCTTCACTATCGCCAAGGTTTATGTAAGTGAACCTGTTTAATAAATAATATTCAAGCGCAGCTAAATAATTAGGCTCATTGTTAGCAAAATCATCTCCATAGTCCTTGTTACCTTTATGATGATCGCTGAAGATTATAAATTTATCTGCAGCAAAATCAATGTTTAAAGTAATACCCCTTTTCCCCTTCAGCGATTTAAGATTACGCAAAAGATTGTTTAGTGACTTATGCACTTCATTTTTATCAGGGGCTGAAGCATTGGCTGCAAGCCGGGTTAAAAGCGGACCTAATAATTTTTTAAGAAATTGTTTCATCGCATAGAAGCTGTTTATTTTAATATGTTTTTATAGCCACTTATTTTAATTGACCTGGTTTAGCAAAAAATTTCCCCACAACAGGCAGTTGTACAAATTCCCTGTGTTCTATTTTTCCTATGATGATTATAAAACCACCAAGTAAAAATGCAGCAGTAGTTGTTGAAAACCATATATTAGTCCAAAGCATAAGCAAGCCTTTGTGTATTAAAAATAGTAACACTGTTAATACCAGGTAAGCAATTAATTTCTTTACTGCATAAGGTATAGTATAAAATTTTTGCCCGAGAATATAGGAGCTTACCATCATGCATCCATAACAGGTAAAAGTTGCCCATGCGCTACCGGTATAGCCAAACAAAGGGATCCACCAAATATTTAATAACACTGTTATTATAGCTCCCCCCAGGGTGATAGCTGCACCATACCAGTTCTTATTAGTTAACTTATACCACACTGAAAGGTTATAATAAATTCCAAGAAAAACACTGCCCATCGCCAGTATAGGCACTATATGAATACCTTCTCCATATTCAGAAAATTTAATAGTGACGATTTTTTGAAACACATCCAGAAACAACCCGATCACTAAAAACATGCAGCAACAGGCTATTACAAAAAATTTCATAACCCTTGCATAGGTTTTTTTCGCATTAAGTTCCTTTGATTGGTTAAAGAAAAATGGCTCTGCAGCCATGCGAAACATCTGTATAAAAATGGTTATTAATACTGCCAGCCTGTAGTTAGCTCCAAAAATCCCTAATTGCTCTTTGGCTTGTTGCGGTGGAATATTTATTACATACTGATAAACAAGCCGGCTAAGCATTTCATTTATCATTCCACCTAAACCTACAATAATAAGCGGGTAAGAATATTTCATCACTTCTTTCAAGAGCCTGACATTAAAATAAGAAAAGCTGAGGCTCCATTCTTTCCATAATAAAATAAAAGTAAGAAGGCTCCCTATAAGGTTACCTATTAAATAATAGCCAATGCCTATAGTTGGATCGTAAAATAAAAGTAACAGGCTTTCGGGATGTTCCTTTGCTATTGCCGGGCATATGCCTAAAAAAAATATAACAATCAATACATTAATAACTATTGCGGATAAACGTACAAATGCATACTTCCGGGGTCTGCCTTCCTGCCTTAATTTTGCAAACGGAAGCGTGGATAATGTATCAAAAAAAATGATCCATGCTACCCAATAGAAATATTCCGGATGGCCAGGCATAAAGGTAGCGCTGGCAAATGTTTGGCTAAAAAGTAACAAAATAGCAGTAAAACAAATAGTAGTAGTTAAGATAGATACCGTTAAAGTATTATACAACTCATTCCTGTTTTTCTCCTGCACAAAACGGAAATAGCTTGTTTCCACACCATAGGTAAATACTATATTTAAGAAAGGGATGATTGCATAAATAGTAACAAGGTCAGCAGTGTCAACCGCATGATAAATAAATGTGAGAGAAAAATTTAGAATATAACCTATAAATCTGCTGCCGATTGTGGGGAGCCCATACCAAATCGTTTGCCCTGCTAATTTTCGTATGCTACTCAAATATTAAATATTTAAATCAAATTTACCTGGTTATTATTAATTCCTGTTTTGAATTGCTTTTCGGCGCAATTTAGCAGAACAACATTTAGTTGGTATAATTTAAAAAATTACAAGGATCATTGATAATTTTTAAAACTTTGTATTTCTATCTACTTTTTTCCTGGAAGATTTAATGTCCGATTTTCTTTTTTTAGTGATGATACGCATTTCTTTGGCTACTGCAGATGGTTTTGTTGGCTTTCTCTTTTTAGGTTGTATCAATGATTGTTTAATAATAAGATTCATTTTTTTAATAACGAGTTGTTTATTGCCTAACTGAGATCTTTCTGTTTGATTTTTTACCTGCAGCAAACCTTCACCGTTTATTTTATTTGCAAGCTTTAGAAATAATAAAGCTTTTTGTTCACCAGTAAGTAAATCAGAAGCATTAATATTGAAGTACCCTTCCACCATAGTTTCCACCTTATTTACATTCTGCCCCCCACTGCCTCCGCTTCGGGCTGTTTTAAATTTTATTTCTTTCCTAATATCAATCATAATATAAAACTAATAATAAATATGATGAAGATTTTGTAACTAAATGGTTTAATTATAATTAGAATCGTAATTAATAATTAGGTTAATTTTATTAAGAAATAAAATTTGCACATTTTTGCAAATACTCTAACCAAATACTGAATGGTAAAAGGAATATATAGTTCATTAGTTGATAGAAAGCACCTTGGTAAAAAGTCGTTTGCTGTTTTAATTGATCCTGATAAGGTTAATGATAATAAAATGCAACAACTAATCAACGTAGCTGTAGCTGCTAAGGTTGATTATTTTTTAGTTGGCGGAAGCCTTGTTATATCAAATTACCTGGATGAGTGTATTCAGCTCATAAAAAGATCATGTAATATACCTGCAATACTTTTCCCCGGCAGCGCTTCACAGGTATCAAAATATGCAGATGCATTATTATACCTGTCATTGATCAGTGGCCGCAATCCTGAACTTTTAATAGGGCAGCATGTTGTTAGCGCACCTTTTGTAAAACAAAGCGGACTTGAGATTATGAGTACCGGCTATATGGTGATTGATGGTGGCGCTCCCACAACGGTTTCTTATATTTCCAATGCAACACCATTGCCTGCTGATAAAGATGAAATTGCCATGTGTACAGCTATGGCCGGTGAAATGCTGGGAATGAAGCTTATTTTCATGGATGCAGGAAGCGGTGCAAAAACTCCTGTTACAGAAAGCATGATTTACCAGGTTGCAAAAAGCATTTCAGTTCCATTAATTATTGGTGGCGGTATAACTGAGCCTGAAAAAGCATATATAAACTGTAAGGCCGGAGCAGACCTGATTGTTGTTGGAAATGCTATTGAAAAAGATGAAAATCTGATAATGGAGATGGCTTCAGCAGTGCATTCTGTACTGGTAAAAGTTTAGTGACGCTTTTGTGTTATAATAAAACTGCATTAACTATTGTATCCGCATTTTTATCACTCCAATTTACTTTTTAGCCACCCTGGATGGGGTTTCTTTTGCACTTACAATTGTTTTTGAACTTATGGCAATAGCTTTGATAATTTCTGCCATGTTAGCCATATTGAGCGTTTCTATCTCGTCACTTTGCTTATGATAATTAGGTTCGTCATTTGGGGGCTCCTCCATTTTTGAAGTAGAGACAGTATGCGCAGGAACGCCCAATGCAGCAAGAGTTGCATTATCGCTTCTATAAAATAAATTCTGTTTGGGATAAGGATCAGGCTCAAAATGAAATTTAGAATCAACAAGATTTGCCTGTAATATCTTTCCAAAATCAGATCTTTCATAGCCGGTTATATAAGCAGAATTGGCTCCCCATTTACTTTCAGTACCAATCATTTCAATATTAAACATGGCAATAACTTTATTAGGGTTTATTTGCTTTGAAAAATATTGTGAACCAAAACCGCCGGTTTCTTCTGCAGTAAAGGCAACAAATATTAACGTACGTTCATTATTTTTTAGCTGACTAAAATATTTTGACAGCATAATAACTGCAGTAGTACCCGCCGCATCATCATTAGCTCCATTATAAACCGAATCTCCATTTGCATCGGGCTTGCCAATACCTAAATGATCGTAATGTGCGGAGAAAATTACATACTCATCCTTTTTACTTTTTCCGGGAAGAATGCCGATAACGTTTGCCAGCGCTAACTCGTTTATCTCATGAGTAATGGAAAGAGCAAAGTTTTTAGGATCAACACCGGATAGAACGAGAACTACACTATTATCTTTTTTGAATGTTTCCCTTTTATATCTTTTAAGGCGATTAAAATTATTTACATTTCCCGGAGCAACAATCAATAAATAATTCTGATCGCTTTCAATATACAGGAGTGCATCTCCTATAAAATTTGAATCGGCAGGGAGTACTATCTTTTTATATCCTGAATCGTTATTAATGGCGAGATGAGCTTGAGCGGTAAAAGCGATAATATCTTTAGATACCAATTGCTCTCCATCAAAAGTGCCTTCAGCTGAAATAAATTTAGGCTTAACCATGCTGAATTCCTGGCGATAACTATTCAATTCCTGAAAATATTGGAGGCTGTTATTTTTAAATTCTGAAGCAATAAAATCTGCAGCTTTATCAATGGCGGGTGTAAAAATTTTACGCCCTTGCATGCTATCAGACGAAAGTATTTTTTCAATTCTTTCTACTTCATAAACATTAATTAAGTTATCGATTGATTGTGCAAACAAATTGTTTGTCACACAAAACATTATAAAAAGAAACAATTGAAATATAATTTTTTTCATAATTTTTCTCTTCTTATAAGCTCATCATTTCTTTAAACTTCACCGCCTGCCTGCGGCTTACTTCTACCTTTTCTCCGCCAGTTAATTCAAGCAACAGTCCTCCATTAAAATAAGGTTCAATTTTTTCAATCATTTTAAGGTTAACAATGTGCTTACGGTTGGCTCTAAAAAAAACTTTATCATCAAGTCTTTCTTCCAATGAGTTGAGTGATTTTAAAATTAAAGGCTTGTTACCTGCAAAAAATATTTTAGCATAATTACCTACGCTCTCAAAGAGTCTTACATCAGAGAGTTTTACGAACCAGCACCTTTCGCCGTCTTTTACAAATACCTGGTCATTAGCTCCCAGCAATCCACGGTTTGCACCGGCGTAGGATAGCTCTTCTTCTTCATCTTTTTGCTTCATTTTCATAAGGGCATCAGCTAATCTTTTCGGTTCTACTGGTTTCATAAGATAGTCTAAGGCATTTACTTCAAAGGCCTTTAAAGCATATTCATCATAAGCCGTTACAAATATTACATGGGGAGCTTTTTCTAATTCAGTAAGCATATCAAAACCGGTTTTACCAGGCATTTGTATATCTAAGAAAATAAGATCAGGATTCATACTTTCTATTTTATCAATAGCTTCATTTGCATTAGCGGCTTCTCCAATTACATCCACTTCAGGAAATTCCTGTAATAGCTTTCTTAATTCACTTCTTGCCAATCTTTCATCATCAATAATAATAGCTCTGTGCATTTTCTTATTTTTTTATTTTGCAAAATTGATTAAATGGAGAAAGTCAATTGGCATTAGTCATTTTAAGGATATTTTCTAAACCCATTGCCCAATGACCTGAACCATTGCCCATTGCCGATTCACCCCTCACTAATAATTAACAGGCATTATCACTTTACTTTCTACCATGTCGCCATCAATATTTTTAATTTCAAAACTGGCTTTTCCCTGGTAAAGAAAGCGTATTCTATCCTGCGTACTTTTTATGCCAAAACCATCTGCATTTATATCTCCGTTTAAGTGGCCGGAATTTTGGACCACAAGTTCATGATTGTTGCCTTTAAAGTCAGAGCATATTCTAATAAAGCCGCCATTTATATGTTTACTTATCCCATGCTTAATGGCATTTTCCACAAGTGTTTGTAACATCATCGGAGGCACGGGTTGCTCTAATGTATCTTCATCTATTTTCATTTCTACTTTTAACCTTTCTTCAAATCGCATTTGTTCTAAAGCAAGGTAATCTTTTACAATATCCAGTT
>JBDSAQ010000051.1:0-3749 GCA_039922095.1 Ginsengibacter sp.
TGTGATAATAGCAGCCGGGCTGCAGCGGATCTTTATCCATATAGTTGTAGTAGTGGTTTAATAAAAACTATACAAAGTAAAACTCCTTTAGTTAACTTCTACATTGCAAACCTCACAGGTTTTAAAAACCTGTGAGGTTTGCAAAAGGAGTTCTTAATAAATTATTACTTAACTATATGGATAAAGATCCGCTACAGCCCGGCTGCTATTATCACATTTATAACAGGGGAAACAATAAAGAAAATATTTTTAAGCAGCCCGGGAATTATAATTATTTTCTTATGCTTTGGAAAAAGCATATTCAGCCGGTAGCACTATCTTTTTGTTATAGTCTCCAACCTAATCATTTTCACTTCCTGGTATTTACAAAAGAAAATAGTTCTGCAATTGAGATTAGTAAGGCATTCAGTAATTGTTTTAATGCTTATGCCAAAAGCATAAATAAAGCATACAACAGAACCGGCAGTTTATTCCAGGAAAGATTCGGAAGAAAACTTATAACCGACCATAAATATTTTTTAGAAATTATTTATTATATCCATAGTAATATTCAAAAACATGGTTTGCACGATGACTTTACAACATATCCTTACTCCTCTTATTTAAGCTTTATTAGTGATAAGCCTACTTTGTTGCAAAGAGATGAAGTGCTTGAATGGTTTGGAGGCAGAAAGGAATTTATTAATTTTCATGAGAGTAATAAGGAGCTTATGATTCAATATTTAAAAGAATTATCTAAGCTAAACCTGTGAAGGTTTTAAAACCTTAGCTGGTTAAACCTCACAGGTTTTAAAAACCTGTGAGGTTTTTCCGTTAAGGGGCTTATGATCCAGTATTTAAAGGAATTAGCTAAGCCAAACCTGTGAGGTTTTAAAAACCTCACAGGTTTGGTGCTTAAACACATATACACTTAACAAAGATGTATTTAAACAGCAGGTTTAGAGTAATACATCAGTTACCTTACGTCAAATCCTCTTACAGCTTTTTTAATTGCAGGGAAAAGTTTTAAGACAAACAAATATCCAATGTCCAAATCTGATAAAGATAAACCCAAAATACTTTCTGACAACCTGTTTCCCGTGGTAGGCATTGGTGCATCAGCGGGGGGATTAGACGCCTTTAAAAAACTGCTGAAAGCTATTCCGGAAACCTCCGGCATGGCATACATTCTTGTTCAGCATTTACATCCGCAACATGAAAGCGCCTTACCTGAGATCTTACAAAGTGTAACCAAAGTTCCTGTTGAACAAATAAGCGACAACGTAAAAGTAAAGCCGGATCATATTTATGTTATTCCGGCCAATAAAATGCTTGTAGCAACAGATGGCGTTTTGCAATTGAGTGCAAGATCTGCAGTAAGCAGGCAAAATTTACCCATTGATATTTTCTTTACATCATTAGCAGAAGTGCACCAGGCGCAGGCAATAGGCGTGGTACTATCAGGCAATGGCGCAGACGGCACTGAAGGTTTAAAAGCTATAAAAGCACGGGGTGGTCTCACCTTTGCGCAAGATGCGGCCTCCGCTGCCAATGATTCCATGCCACGCCACGCTATTGATGCAGGAGTAGTTGATTTTATTCTCACCGCCGAAAAGATGCCTGAAAAATTAATGGAGTTAAAGCAATCTTTTGCCGGTTCATCCCCGGATGAACATTCGCTAAAAGATAAAGCAAATGAAAATGCATTTAAGGAGATAATTGCATTGCTAAGGCTTCACGTTGGTGCAGATTTTACTTTCTATAAACAAACTACCATTCGCAGGCGGATCGTCCGCCGCATGGAGATTCTTAAACTGGAAAATGTTTTAAGTTATCTTGATCATCTTAAAAAAAATGAGCCCGAACAGGATGTTCTTTTTCATGATCTGCTGATACCGGTTACTTCTTTTTTTCGTGATCCATTAACTTTTGGCACCTTATGCGAAAAAATATTTCCCCAGGTATTTAAAAATAAAGTGGCTGAAAATTCACTGCGCATCTGGATAGCGGGTTGCTCTACCGGCCAGGAGGCATATTCAATAGCCATGTGCATTTGCGAATATTTAAGCCATCATACTTCTACCGTAAAAGTCCAGATTTTTGCAACCGATATATCTGATAAATCTATTAAGGCAGCCAGAACCGGCTCCTATACAAAAAAAGAATTAGAAGGAGTTTCGGAAGAACGGCTGAATAAGTTTTTTGATGAAACAGACGACGGATACCAGGTAAAAAAATTCCTGAGGGAAATGTGTGTGTTTGCCGTACACAATTTTTTAAAAGATCCACCCTACGCAAAATTAGATCTTGTGAGTTGCCGTAATGTGCTTATTTACTTAGAGCCTTTTCTGCAACAAAAAACGCTTGGTATATTTCATTATTCATTAAATGAGAAGGGTATTTTATTATTAGGTAAATCAGAAACTGCCGGAAGCGCTTCGGATCTTTTTATTCCTGTGGAGAAAAAAGAAAAATTTTACACAAGAATACCTTCCATTGGAAAAATTATTCTTTTGAATGGAGAACCAAAAAGAAGCTCAAATGGCAAAGATTATTTGTTGCAAAAGAAAGAGCCGGCAACAGTTGATTTTCAAAAATCAGCTGATGATATCTTGCTATCAACATATGCGCCTGCCGGTGTTATAGTAAATGAACAATTTGACGTGGTACAATTTCGGGGCTCAACAAGTGAGTACCTTGAACCTGCGCAAGGCAAAGCAAGCTTTAATGTTTTGAAAATGGCAAAAGAAGGTTTGGCTTTTGAACTTCGCAATGCATTGCATAGAGCGCAAAGTACCGGCAAAACATTTATTAAAGAAAACATTTCAATAAACAAAGCCCGCCCGCCTGCCCGACTGAGTCATTCAGGCGGGGATGATCCGGTCGGACGGGGAGCAAAACTGGTAACTATTGAGGTAACGCCATTGTTAAATACAGTAGATCTCTATTTTTTAATTCTTTTTAAAGACCTGGTGCCAGAATATGATCCCCGGAAATCACGCAGAAAAGGTGTTCCCTCCATCATTAAATTAGACCTGAAAAATATCCGCATTGAGCAGTTGGAAAAAGAATTGGCCGGAACAAGGGATGATATGTACAGCATTACTGAAGACCAGGAATCTGCCAATGAAGAACTGCAAAGTTCTAATGAAGAATTGCTGAGTAACACCGAAGAATTACAAAGCCTGAATGAAGAGCTCGAAACCACCAAAGAAGAATTGCAAAGCAGCAACGAGGCGCTGATGACACTGAATGAGGAACTCAATGCCAGTAATGAAGAGCTGAATAAAAGTCGCATGTTTGCTGAAACTACCCTGGCTACACTTCATGAGCCTATGCTTTTACTTGATAATAAGTTTTGCATTAAAAGCGCCAATAAATCTTTTTATAAAACTTTCAAATTAACGAAAGGCGAAACACTTGGAAAAATAATATTTGAATTACAGGATAATGGCTGGAATATTCCTGGGTTAAAGAAGGAACTGGTAAAGATCAGAACAGAAAAAGAAAAGATGATAGAAACCGAAATAGCTTTCCCATTCCCTGTAATTGGCAAACGTAGCATCTGTATTAACATTCAGCCCGTGAGCAATGAAAGCGGGGAGCAGTTGATTATACTGGCGTTTGACGATGTTACGTCAAGAAGAAACGAAGAGAGGCTGCTTAAGGAAAAAGCCGGTGGAGTTTTAAAAGAACGCCAGTTGCTTCATAATCTGTTTAACCAGGCCCCGGCCATGATTGCCATTTTAAAAGGTAAGGACTATGTGTTT
>JBDSAQ010000052.1:0-4687 GCA_039922095.1 Ginsengibacter sp.
CAAAACCAAGTTCTACAGCAGTTCTGCGGCATCTTACTGTTATAAAAAGATCTTCAACCTGCGTGGGTATCGGGCCAAATCTGTCAAGCATTTCTGTATGAAAATCCATGAGGTCTTTTTCTGTTTCACAATTATCTAATCTTGAGTACAGGCTTAATCTCTCAGTAATGCTTTCTACATACTGATCGGGTATTAAAATTTCTAGGTCAGTATCTATGGTGCAGTCTTTAACAAAATCATCCTGCTGTTGAATTTCTTCTTTAAACAATTCCTTAAATTCTTTTCGCTTTAATTCTCTTATAGCTTCATCTAAAATTTTCTGATACATTTCAAATCCGATCTCTGCAATAAAACCGCTTTGTTCACCTCCAAGTAAATTTCCTGCCCCACGAATATCAAGGTCTCTCATGGCAATCTGGAAGCCGCTTCCAAGGTCACTGTATTGTTCTAATGTTGCTAATCTTTTACGGCTGTCTGCAGGTAAAGTGCTCATTGGGGGAGCAAGTAAATAACAGAATGCCTTTTTGTTGCTGCGGCCAACTCTGCCCCTTAACTGGTGCAGATCACTTAAGCCAAAATGATGGGCGTTGTTAACCATTATAGTATTTACATTAGGAATATCAACCCCGCTTTCAACAATGTTAGTACATACCAGCACATCATATTTTTTATCCATAAAATCAAGGATAGTATCTTCAAGCTGATCGCCATCCATTTGTCCATGAGCATAAGCAATACTAACATCCGGACATAGCCCCTGGATAAATCCTCTCATCTCTGCAAGCCCGTTAACACGGTTGTGTATAAAAAATACCTGCCCTCCTCTTTCCGTTTCATAATAAATAGCATCTCTTATAAAATCCTGGTTAAATACATGCACTTCAGTTTGTATTGGCTGCCGGTTTGGTGGCGGAGTATTCATTATGCTTAAATCTCTTGCACCCATAAGGCTAAACTGTAAGGTGCGGGGGATAGGTGTTGCTGTTAAGGTTAAAGAATCTACCGTTGTTCTTATCTGCTTTAATTTTTCTTTTGAAGCAACGCCAAATTTTTGTTCTTCATCAATTATCATAATCCCGAGGTCTTTAAATTTTACCTCTTTACCAAGCAAAGCATGTGTGCCGATTATGATGTCAATTTTACCTTCTTCTAATTTTTTTAAAGTTTCTTTTTTTTCTTTAGATGATTTAAAGCGGTTGATATAATCTACAGTAACAGGAAAATCTTTTAACCTGTCTCCGAAAGTTTTATAATGCTGATAAGCAAGTATTGTAGTAGGAACCAGCACAGCAGCCTGTTTGCCATCGCAGTTACTTTTAAAAGCTGCCCTTATAGCTATCTCTGTTTTACCAAAACCTACATCACCGCAAACAAGCCTGTCCATGGGTGATGGCTTTTCCATATCACGTTTTACATCAACAGTTGCTTTGTTCTGGTCGGGGGTATCTTCATAAATAAACGAAGCTTCCAGTTCAGTTTGCATATAATTATCAGGGGAATGTGCAAACCCTTTAAGGCTCTTTCTTTGCGCATATAATTTTATAAGATCGGTAGCAATATCTTTTACCTGCTTCTTTGTTTTGTCTTTTAATTTATTCCACACATCACTGCCGAGCTTATTTATTTTTGGTACTGTACCTTCCTTGCCGCTGAACTTACTTATCTTATGTAAAGAAGAAATATTGACATACAACAGATCGCTGTCTTTATATACTATTCTTACAGCTTCCTGCATTTTACCGTTAGCCTCAATCTTCTGCAAACCACTGAACACACCAACTCCATGATCAATATGAGTTACATAATCCCCCGGCTGTAATTCACGCAGCGCTTTTAAAGTGAGCGCCTTATTTTTACTGAAGGCCTGTTTTATTTTGTATTTATGATAGCGCTGAAATATCTGGTGATCAGTATAGCAAACCAGCTTAAGATCATCGTCAATAAATCCTTCATGGATGGAAACCGGTATCGGAGTGAACTGAATTTCAGCTTTAAGGTCAGCAAATATGCTGTGCAATCTTTCTAATTGCTTTGGATTATCTGCAAAAAGAAAAATGTTGTATTTGTTTTTTTCAAAATCTTTTAGGTTTTGAATAAGCAGGTTAAACTGCCGGTTAAATGCTGGCTGGGGTTTGGTAAAAAAGCTTACAGTTGTCAGTTGTCCGTTATGAAATTTTGAAAAAAACGCTTTGCTTCCAAATTCAATTATATACTTCTGTTTAATCTGTTCTTCCAGCACCTTAGCCTTTACAAAATCATTTGCATTGATGTCCTTTTTTTCAGTAAGCTCATCCTCTTCTGCCTCTGATCTTTTCTTCCCTTCCATCTGCCAGCTGCCAACTGCCAACTGCTTTTGTATTTCAAGATATGATTCAAGATCTTCTTCCTGCTCTTCAATTTTTTCTTTTATAAATCCCCAGTCATGCGTCCATACTAATAAGTTTTCTGGCAGAAAATTCAACAGGGAAACCTTATCTCCAAACTCAAATTGCGTTTCTACATTTGGAATAATATTTACCTGCAATAGCTTTCTTTCGCTTAGCTGTGTTTCGGGATCAAAAATTCTTATGCTCTCTATTTCATTGCCAAATAATTCAATGCGGTAAGGCCTTTCATTGCCAAAGGAATAGATATCTATTATGCCGCCACGCACGGCAAATTGCCCGGGCTCATACACAAAATCAGTTCTTGTAAAACCATGGCCAACAAAACGGGAAAGGATATTATCAACGTTAATATTTTCACTTTGTTTAAAAGAAATAATATTATCAGACAGAGTTTTAGGCAGGATCACCTTTTCAAACATAGCCTCCGGATAAGTTACAATTGCACCAACTCTTCCCGTACCCAAAGGGTTTAAAAATTTAGTAAGACATTCAGTTCTTAACATTACATGGCTGCTGTTTAAAAGCCTGTAATTTTTTTTATTTTTAAAAGAAGAGGGGAAATAAAAGATATTTAGTGCATTGGTAATATTTTCTAAAGTATTATGAAAATAGGCTGCCTCTTCAGCATCTTTTAAAATAATAAGGTGATTAAAGTGGGATGCGCTTTTATTATTAAAAACAGCGCTAATGATAAATTGAGATGCGCTGCCGTTAAGCCCCGTAAGATGAATTTTTTGAGGATCAGGCAATGCGATCTTATCCGTAATTTTTAAAATACGGGGATCATTTAAATACATGTTCATCAACACGTCAAAATTCATTCACCCAAAACTTTACTTAAGAGCAGCAAAGTTATGCTGCCACTAACGTTGCACCTAATTATATATTTGAGAAGATTAAATAGTCACGTCTTACTTCTCCATTTCCCTCTCCCCCTGGGAGAGGATAGGTGAGGGGTTTTTATAATTAAGTTGTAATTTCCCTCAAAATTTTAATTATTTATGGCTGTAGAACCATGGCGTACCGGAACTGTAATACACATTCAGGATGAAACATATAATACAAAACGTTACTTTATAAAGGTAGAGGAACTTGATACATTTAATTTTAAGCCGGGCCAGTTTGTTACCCTTGACCTGCCCATACACGAGAAGCCCAATAAAAGATGGAGAAGCTATTCAATAGCAAGCTGGCCTGATGGGTCAAATGTTTTTGAATTACTTATTGTATTGCTTGATGGAGGTGCCGGAACTACCTATTTATTTAATGAAGTTAAAGAAGGTAGCCAGCTTACATACAGGGGAGCCCAGGGAGTTTTTACTTTGCCGGAAGTAATAGATAAGGATATGTTCTTTGTTTGTACAGGCACGGGAATTGCACCCTTCAGAAGCATGGTAAATTATATTGAGCTGCATAATATTCCCCACGAAAATATTTACCTGATATTTGGCTGCAGAACACAAAAAGATCTGGTGTATTATGAGGAGATGAAAATTCTGGAAAGCAGGTTGCCGGGTTTTGTTTACATGCCTACTTTAAGCCGCGAAGGCTGGGATGGACATACCGGCTATGTACATAGTTTATATGAGGAGATCTGCAAAAAAAATAAAGAGGCTTGTGAAGATTTGCAGGAATTAAAACCCGCTAAATTTTATTTATGCGGATGGAAGGCAATGATTGATGATGCAAAACAAAAGATCACTGCACTTGGCTATGACAGAAAAGCAATACACCTGGAATTATATGGATAAAAACCCATATCCCCGAAGGTTAAACAATTTCAAATAGAAATAAGATGAGAGAAAGAACCCCAAAACGAGCTATGGTAATAGCATTTTTTGTTATGGCATTAAGCTTTTTCAATTTCAGCAGGCTTGTCGGTAGCGAATGTATAAGAGCAATTCACATAATTACACTTTTAACCTGCGGGGCGGCTATTGGTGTTTTTCTTACTAATCTTTTTATATTGATAAGAAATAATAACAAGTGAGTTCAAGTATTTATTTTTGACTAAAAATTTAATCTCATGGAAGAAAAATACAACGAAGCAACCATCAATCGTCCGGAAGGTGACCGCCCTGTTGATGCACCATTAGTATTAATTGATATAGCCTCTTTTATTAAGCAAATTAAGAATGAAAAGGCTTGGGAGGAAAATGATCGCAATTCAATCACGGTATTTAAAAGTGATAAATTAAGAATAGTAATAGTGGCTTTGCATAAAAAGGCTGAGATGACCACAGAGCATCCCCGGAATATTTTAAGTATCCAGATGATTAAAGGGAAAATAAAACTATTTG
>JBDSAQ010000053.1:0-3176 GCA_039922095.1 Ginsengibacter sp.
AGGATTAGTTGTAGCAACACAAATTGCACGCTACGTTTCATATGCAAATCCATTGCCGGGTTGGCATTCTCCCGAACAGGCCTGGGCGCAAACACAAGGGCAACTTGCGTGGTATAAAGCTATGGAGCAGGCCGGAGAAATGATACAAATAAATAACCTTGCTTCACTTGATAAACATATAAGCTTATGGCAGAATAATGATAATGACCAAAGGCCAATAGGTTATATTTTAAGTCTTGAAGGTGCCGATTCCTTAATATCTATTCGGCATCTTGAGAAAGCCTGGCAATATGGATTGCGTGCAGTAGGGCCTGCACACTATGGCCCCGGACGTTACGCTAATGGAACAGATTCATCAGGCTTGATGGGCCCGAATGGGATAGAATTGCTCAAGGAAATGGAACGTCTGAATATAATACTCGATGCCACACATTTGTGTGATGATAGCTTTTGGCAGGCACTTAAATATTTTAACGGCCATGTATGGGCAAGCCATAATAATGTAAGGGCATTGGTAAATCATAACAGGCAATATAGTGATGAACAGATAAAGGCATTGATTGAAAGAGGTGCTGTAATTGGTGTTGCATTGGATGCATGGATGATGGTTCCTGGTTGGGTAAGGGGTGAATCATCGCCAAAAGAAATGAGTTGCAATCTTGAGGTGCTGATAGATCATATTGATCATATTTGCCAGTTTGCAGGCAACACTTTGCATGTGGGTATTGGTTCTGATCTTGATGGCGCTTTTGGCAGGGAGCAATGCCCATACGACCTGGAAACAATTAGCGATTTGCAAAAGCTTGTTCCTTTATTTTATAAACGTGGTTTTACGAAAGAAGACGTTGAAAATATAATGCATGGCAACTGGCTAAGGTTTTTAAAAAATGCGTGGAATTGATAGATTCGTTAAAAGAAGAAATAATTTTTGAATACAAAATATCTTTTTACTTTTTTGTTTAATCAGTTTAATACTGTTTTCCCTTCAAATCAAATAAATACTTTTTTAATTATGGGAAATTATTTTTTTCGCAAATAAATAGTTCTTATTTCATTAAGATTTGCTTTTGTAATAATGGGATATTGTTCAAGTTTTGATTCAATTTTTATCGCTGCCGTGTTTGGGGGCAATGTGCCTTCGTTATGCGCTATAATTTTAACTGTATCTATTGCATTGTCAGAAAGTGTAACGTCAATAATTTTTGCAGAAAAAGTCACCATGTAATCTTCAAGTATATATTTATCGTTTAATAAAATAGATATTCTATCTCCATCTACTTCCCCATTGTCCCAAATGGTAAGCTTTATCTTATTCCCCGTAATTAAAAATTCCTTACCCTTTGCATCAGCAACCATTATCGTATTCGCTTTGCTGGTTGGTATAGTTTCAGTCTCCGGCACGGCAATAGTTTTACTAGTTGGAAGTTCTTTGTCTTTTTTTGTTTCCGCGGTTGTCGTCTTAGTTGAATCAGGAGGAGGGGGTACATTTTTCTGTTTAAGAAAAGATATAACCATATTTGTATTAATCATTTTTATTTCCCCCGTAGCACATTCCGTCGCCTTCCCCGGCTCTGTTCCAATAAATTTTCCCGTTAGTTCTTCAATTAATTTAGTTCTTTTAAGCCTGAGTGATGCTTTTACAAAACAGAGGAAATTTTTCTGGAGGTCAACTTTTGAACGTAAGACACTTTTCTCCTCAAAGCTCAAAATATTATTCACGCTGTCATAAGTGCCGGAGATTTTTGTTTTTGTTTCAGTGGGCCCTCCCGGATCAGAGAGGCTATAGCCTGTTACCAGGCTTTTATTGACTGTAAATCGCAAACTATAATTGTAAGAAACATTCTTTGAAACTTTTATTTTTCCTTTAAAGTATAAAGTGTCAGCAGCTGATGCTATTGTCGGGAAAAAATATATTAATGAAAAAACAACAACGCCTCCTAAGCTTCGGTACCCTCGCATGAAAAAAAATAAGTTATAAGTTATAAAAAAGAGACTATAAATATATAGTCTCTTTTTTTTATTAATCATGTATTTAAATTAACTATCAAATCCTTCTTCAGGTTCTAAACCGCCTGTGAGAATGCGGATAAAATCAACAAGAGCCCAAAGACTAACTCCAAGTAAAAGTATTGCTCCTAAAAGCGCTAAAGTTGGAAATGATTCTCCCATCCCGGATACAAAGTCAACAATACCCACTAAGTATAAAACTATACCCAAAATTGTTAATCCCAATTGTACAAACCCTTTCTTTTTATTGCCCATGTAAAAACTATGAACACCCAAACCGCCTAAAAAAAATGCTAACAAGGCAGCTGTAATTTTGCTTTTTCCACCGGCGTACCAGTATGTCTTATCTTTTTTTAATTTCTTAAGCCCTTTTTTTAGTTCGGCTTTATCGGCCCGGTTTTGGGCTTTTTCGCCAGTCACAGGTAAGGCAGAAACTGTAGCCGTATGTGTTCCCAGTTTTTCTACGGGAAACGCCGCATACGTTGTAGATGCGACTACTAAGAAAAGAAATGCAGTTGAAAGTGCTAATTTGGATAGTGTTTTCATTATAATAGTTTGGTTAATTATTAAACCAAAAATAGTTAAACAATTATACTTTCAAGAAATAATTTTAGGATTCAAGCATAAATGGATAACCATAATCGGTAGAAGCATTTTCCCATCTACCGCTGTGGCCGGTGACACAGACCCACAGCGGTTGGTATGATTGAAAGATTCAATCTATTTTAATATTCTATCCGTTACTTAATTTTGTAACTTGTTTAACCTTACTCCCAATAATAAATCGCCTCTCCAATTTATCTTCGCAGGTATTCACCATATCTCAGCAGATGAACGTTTTTACCAGGCGAACCTTTCATAGATTTACTTTTTTTATTTTAACTATCTTTTTTTTCACGCTGAATACAAGTACAGCACAGGTGCAGCAAACCGGTGTCACTATAAAAGTGATTGACGCTAAAAGAGAAGCCGTGCCCTTTGCTTCATTAAAAATTGCCACACTTAAGGATACCAGCCAAATCATTAATAAAATAACCGATAGCAGCGGCGTTGCTATTATTGATCTTTCATATGGACAGTATATTATTTCTGTATCATCTGTAAATTATCTGCCATTTAAAAAAGGTATTACTATAAAAGTTGATCACCCTGTTTTCATGCTTATGGCC